>JANXXY010000220.1 GCA_025350365.1 Bacteroidales bacterium
GGAATAGTCAGGGCTATCATAAACATTGGCCGAATACATGAGATAATAGATAGTATCATGTTTCAAAACAAAAGGACCTTCGTTCCATTGCCAGTCGCCATTAATGCCTTCCCAATCCTGATTTGGGGTAAGAATGAGTTGAGGTTGCCCGATCATAGTTTTGAGATCGGATGTTAATTCAACCACATGAATCTGGCTTATATGCCTTCCATTAATAATGTTCTGGGAACAATCTTTTACAAAAAAGAAATAAGCTTTATTGTTGTCGAAGAACAAGTCTCCATCGATGTATGAGAAGTCATTGTCGTTAAAAAAGGGTTCTGTCCAGTTTAAAAAGGGGCCAAGAGGATTGTCGGAAACTGCAATCCGGAGCTTCATTTTCCCATTATCACCAATGGCGCTGTAGTTCATGTAAAACTTATTATGGTAGAATTTTACCTCGGGAGCCCAAAAATTGCCCTTTCCCCAGTTGTTTCCAACACTATTTCGATTGAGCGCGAGGCCACTTTCCATCCAATCGACCATATTGTTACTTTTCCAAACTTTAAAGCCAATGTCGGACGATGTTGCATACAAATAATAATTACCGCCATATTTGAGAATATAGGGGTCGCCAATGCCAGTGATTCCACCTACCGGGTTGGTGTAGGTTTTAATAGTGTCGTTTACCGGTTGAGGTATTGTAATTGAGTCCTTCTGATTGCAAGAATATGCATTAAGGGTGGCAAAAGTTACAATAAGATAAATCAGATTATTTTTCAAAAAATTATTTTTGACATTTTTCATATAAAAAAAATTATTTTTTTAATCTTTATGGATTAAGATATACAGGAGACCATGTGTAGGGCATATCTGGTAGGTTTCCTCCAATGGATTCGGAGTAATCCGGACTTTTGCCCGATGAATTTTCGAATAAACAGGCATTAAAGCCAATACGTTTGTCAAAACCAGCAAAGCCTCCAATTGAATTCCACCGAATTGTTACGTCAATTGAATAACCATTTTGATTTTTTTGTGTCTTTGCAACAACTTCGTCATTGGCCCATGTAGCCCACTGACCATTTTTTCCTTGTGTGGTTATTATTCGACCCGAAGCATCCACTAAAACCGAATAAATACCCTCGGCGGGACGACTTGTAGAAATATTTTTTGGATCAATTGAGAAACTTACAGCATCGTTGGATAAAGCATCCGAATTGTTTGTAAAAACATGGGAATCCTTAACATCAGCATGCAAATATAAAATGTTTTTGTCCCAGGTAATGCCCACGTTGGCTTGCGTTAAACTGTTACAGCCAATAAATACAGGGAATTTTAAAGGCGAGCCGTCCGTTGTTTTTTTTATTTCCGTTGCCGGAAAATGTTTTGGGGCTTTTATCTCGGGAAGAATATAACCGCGGATCATCCACACAGACGTGTTTTTGCCGAACGCATTGGTCGAAGCAAGAGCAATAATCGTAGAATCGCTTTCAACACATAACGAGTTCCATAAGAATGTTTTTGTGGCATCGGTAGTGTAAAAAGGGATTGTTTTTCGGTTAAAATCTCTACCTACCGAAGAACCAATGCACACAACCATATCGCTAATATCCCAGGTATTGTTTTTACGAAATTCAGTGCCTTGATACGAAAGGGCAACTTCGCCACTTTTGAGCTCGCGAATATATGGCGCGCCGGCGTAGCAGGCAAATGGTATATGATTGTTCTTATCCAGTGCATATTCTCTTTTAGCGCTACTTTCAGTTACAGGACCACTTTTCCAATTATCATCAAGCGAGGTGCGAATAATAGACGGTTTAAATTGGGGAGCTTCGATGCCGTTATCTTCGATGGAGAAGATGATCTCGTTGCTGTTAGCCAGATAAACGGGTATGGGCATGCCATCGCGAAACCCTTTGCGGAAACTAACAATTTCACCGTTGGTCCAACTTAACCCGTTATCAACCGATCGAAACATAGTTATGTTTTGCTCGTCGCTATGTGTATAAATTCCTTCGTTAGACATGTACAATTGAATTTCACCTGAAGGCAACTGTATTTGTGCCGGTTCCCAGCAACCATTTTTAAAATCAAAACCAGCACGATATAACTCTCGCTCATCAGTCCATGTTTGGCCAAAGTCTTTGCTCCGTTTTATGCGGATTGAAAAATGCTTTGAAGTATCGGTATTGGTTGAAGGGGGTCGGGGATTGTAAGAAGCCAGTAAAGTATGGTCATTTAACTCAAGTATTTCGGGTACGGAAGGATTAATTCCATTTTCATTGACCGCTATTTTCACGGGTTCAGTCCATGTTAATCCCAAATCATTACTATGGATGCATTGCACCGAACCATCTGATTCATAAACCGCAAATAGCCATCCGTTGCTAAGCTTAATCATTCGTGGATAACCGGAGTAGTTTGCATTTGCAGGGCCAATCTGCTTTAATGACGATCGATCCCAGGCAATGCGGATTCCGTTGACCGGAGTAACAGAAGTGCTGGTAGTAATAATATTTTCGGAAGGTTTTTCAATACACGAAGCCGAAATTACAGCAAGAGTAAAAGCAATCAGGAGGGAAAAGTTGACAGAAGTCTTCATATTTTATTAATAATTAGACACAAATAAGTAACTTTTGAATTTATGACAATGCCACTTCCAAATTAATCCAAATTGATTAAACCCAGCCTGCGTAACGAATAAATGTAGGTATTAAATATTTTAGGCTTGACGAATATAAAATTAAGTAGAAAAAATTTGGTGACACAGGAAAAGTTTCCATTTAACTCGATTTAAAAATCACAATGCATTGGGAAAGTTGAGTTATAAAATTCTCGCTTTGCTAAAATTACAAAATAATGTTTCGGATGAATTATATTTTTAAAAGGGATCCCTTTGATACATATTCTTAGGGATCCCTTTTTTTAATTAAGGAAGTGTAACCGTTTTCACCGGAGAAAATATCTCGGATGATCCGTTTATTCTAACTCCAATTCTAACGAAGAATTGCTTTTGATTTGTAGGAATACCAATACCGCCAATCTTGGCTAAATTAGGTAACTTAGCATTCAGTACCATCGTGTTTAGATCAGCAATGGCGCCACCATCAATAGATGCATTAGAAAGATTGTTCCCGCCATCAACAATAATTGTTCTGTTGATATAAAGGATAACACTACCAATGGTTTTAGCATTGGCATCTGTAATAATCTTATCTATCTTGAAACTGGCGGTTACAATACTATCCGAAACGCTTAACGTTGGCGTAAAGTTCCGTACCAGATAATACGGTGTTACAGGAATGTTTAATGTTTGATTCCCGGAAAGCTGAACTATGGTAGTATCCGTGCTTGCCATATATGGTCCGTTGCCTGCAGGAACAACCAATTTATAAGTGTCTGCGAAGAGAACCGAAGAAAATGTACCATCAGAACCAACTACTATGCGAATTGGTGACGACTTCCATTTTGAATATCCGGTTCCCGGTTCAAATAAATTGAGGTATACCGCTGCTTCATCAATATTATTATTTGATGACTGTTGAACATAAACTGTGTCAACATTATTATAGAGCAATGCACCTTTTAATGTCACACTTGGTGCATCGTAATTGTCAAATTTACATGAGGTAATAAGCATGCCTATTACCAGAAATAGCAGAATTGATTTGATCATTATTTTCATAATTCCTCCATTTTCAAATTAAGTTATTATTGGTTAGGGTTTTTGGTCAATTTTGGGTTTTGGGAGATAATATCATCCCCAATTTTACAATAATAATTACCAAATTGAAAATTATGACCAGGACCTAAGTTTGGTGATGTATGTTCAACAAATATGAACTTTCCATTATTTGCACCACCATAAATTTTGTATGGCCATAGGCTATATACTTTATCATCAGTGGCATCATATTGAGAAGGATTCAAATCTGTGATATTCATGTTGGTACCGCTAAAAATTTTATGAGCAATTCTCCAACGTTTAATATCCCAATATAAATGATCTTCAAAGGCAAATTCCACTTTGTTCTCATGAACAATCCGTCCCAATGTAATTTCTCCAGCAGTCAATCCTGTTTGGAAACCAGCCCTTGCCCTTACCTGATTGATATAAACAGCTGCGCTTGTTGGATCACCTAGTTCGAGAGAGGCTTCGGCAGCAATCAGCAGAACTTCAGCATATCTGAAACGAATCCACCACACATCACTACGCACACCTCGCTGACCAGAATGTGTTGTTGGATCAAGATATTTGCGAACCAAAAAACCAGTAACAGCAGCATGTCTAAAGTTGTCTTTGGGTCCATCTTTTCCAATTAACTGAATATAAGGGGATAACTTTGGATCAGGATACCGTACCATAGGGTTGGCCGGATCGTCACCGGAATAAAATTTACCTGCGTCAACATCAAATATACCAGCCCATATGTCAACCGGAGTTCCTTTAAAAGACGTTCCCGGTAAAATAACGGTTCCTCCTAAACGGCCATCGCGATCAGCAAATAAATAAGTTGGATTGGTATAATAATTTGGTACACCTGCAGTAGCAATCGGTAATTTGGTGAAAGTGTTGTCTAATTTTTCAAACGAATTAACCAGGTTATAAGAAGGGCACAATTCACCACCATCACCATTATCTTCCGATTGTGAAAAAGGTTGATTCGCATTTGTAAAACCTTGAGTTTTATACTTCAGAATATAATCCCTGGCTAATATCACTTCAGAACTTGACTTATCCAAAAAGGCGCTGGAGAAGTTATCTTCATAAGCAGGATTCTTTTTTATATACAATGAATAACTTCCAAGGGCAATGATTTCTTTAGATGCGTCCAATGCCTTCTGGTAATATTTAATAGCATCAGCACCGCTCATGCCAACTTCACCATTGTCAGGAAGTGCAACAACACTAGGTGTAATTGCTTTATTATATTTTGCAATAGAGCCTGCGTAGATGGCAGCACGAGCCTGAAGAGCCAAAGCAGCAGCTTTGGTTGCCCTTACCTTGTTGCCCGGATCATTAGCTAGCTCTATTTTTGCACTATCCATTTGAGCAATAATAAAATCATATATTTCTGATTCTTTAGAGCGGGGAAATTGAATAGGCTCAGCAGGAGTGCCCAGCGCATAATTAATGGAATGAAGGATTAATGGAACACCGCCATAGCGTTTTACCATCTCAAAATAAATGTTAGCAAGTAAAAATCGAACTTCGCCAACATACGAAGCTTTAACAGCATCGCTAAGCTGTTTAGTAGCTTTTAAACGCTCACTAAAAAGGTTTATATCTCTGATATACTTATAGATATCAAACCAATTCAGGTTTGCATTATCATATGAATAGTTGACAAAGTTTTGACGCCAGTAATCACCATTTGAGTTCATGGCTTCATTGTAATTCGCCATGTCCCATTGATTGTCAATGTATACACCGGTTGGCATTCTGTCATAAAGGTCTGCCAATACTGACTTTACTACTGCTTCATCAGAGAAAACCTGATCGGTAGTAAGAACAGTTTCAGGTTGAACATCCATGTAAGCCTTATCATTACAACTCCAATGGAGTGGAATGATTGCTATAAAGAGAAATATTATTATTTTTTTCATTTAGTTCAAGATTTAAATATTAAAATGAAAGATTTAGGCCTAAGTTGACATTACGGTTCTGCGGATATTGCAAACCATTATTGTCACTCACTTCAGTTTCGAGACCGTATTTCTTCATATTGTCGAAACTAAATAAATTATAGGTATTTACATACACCCTGAGTTTTTGAACTTTCAATTTTGAAAGAAGGTTTTTAGGTATGCTATAACCAATTTCAATGGTTCTTGCTCTCAGATACTTTACTGATGTCAGCCAAAAGCTGGGGAATCCATTCTGTCCCTGGTAATTATTTCCAAAACGATTGTTAAATGTAAGGGAAGGGTATTTGCCAGGTATCCATGCGCTATTTACATCATATGGATCTGCATGTTTCCAGCTATTGTCGTAGAAGTCTTTCAGCAAATTGCCTTCGTTTTGATAAGGCCATGCACTTTCCCAGTTACGTTCATAAGTATATCCTGAACCACCTGAGAAATCAGCATGAAAGTCGATCCCTTTCCAGGCTAAAGAAAAATTGAATCCGTAATTGATAAATGGCTGAGGAGCCCTGTCATTCTGCCATGAAGGATAACCAATTGGACGTTGGTCTAACTGATTTATAACTCCGTCTCCATTCACATCATTGTATATAAAGTCTCCGGGAAGTTGCGTTTTGTTACCTTTTCCGTCGTTATTAATTTTATAATTATTAATCTGATCTTGTGATTGGAACTGACCGATCACTTCCTGACCCCAATAGATGGCGTCATAGCGATTAATGGTGGAATTCCGGTAATAATCCCATGAGTTGCCAAATTGTCTATTATAATCAAGTGTGAGATCTTTTTTACGTGAATATCCCCAATTTCCTCCAATACTGATACTTACTTCATTTATTTTAGTATTGTAAAGAATATTCATATCGCCGCCAATTTGAGCATCGCTACCAACATTTGATTTTGGAAGAACAAATCCTGATTCCTGAGGTAATATCACGTCATTCTTTGGATTAGGAATACCTGTGCGTTTGCGATAGAAATAATCGACAGCACCGGTTATTTTTCCATTGAACAATGAAAAATCTGCTCCAATATCTGAAATTTTACTAACTGTCCATGAAAGGTTGGTTGATTGGAGTCCACGATCCTGAGCGCCAGGAGTAAACTGTCCGCCAAATACTGAACCACCACCGGCAGGGTAAGAATAACCATCAATATAAGTAAAGGACCAAGGGTCGATACCAATGTTGCTGTCATCACCTAATTGACCGTATGAAGCACGTACTTTGAAATCTGTTAAGATATTATTTAAAGCAGTGAGTTTCTGATAAAACTCTTCGGAAGTTATTCTCCAACCGCCAGAAACTGAGTAGAAATTACCCCATCTGTTTTCAGGTGAAAACTTTGATGACGCATCACGGCGACCCGAAGCTTCGAAATAATATCT
>JANXXY010000232.1 GCA_025350365.1 Bacteroidales bacterium
CAGATTGTCAATATTTTAGGTGTCGGTAGGTTGTCCAGTTAAGTCAGGTGATCTGAATTTATTTGTGCATTCTGGGCGTGTTTTACTTTGCTCAAATCTAACCCTAATTTAGGGGTCATTTACAAAATCTAATGATCAACAGGTCGCTCGTAGAGGAGCTTAATTAACTGCGTTTGCTTCCACCTTGGAATTTTTAAATCGATCTCATAAAACTACTATTCTAACATCGATTTGGCTATTACCACACCATCATAAAGTTTATCAATTTCTTCAAAGGTATTATAGAAAACCATCGAAGCCCTCACTGTTCCTTCTATTTCATACCTATCCATTAATGGCATAGTACAGTGAGTTCCGGTACGAACGGCTATTCCCATTTTGTCAAGAATCATCCCCATATCGTAAGGATGAATGTTGCCTACAAGAAATGAAATGATGGAGATTTTGTTCCGGGCATTGCCATAAATCCTCAATCCGTCAATCTGCATCAACTTTTGCGTGGCGTAGGTGAGCAATTTGTGCTCGTACGCAGCTATATTTTCAAGACCAATTGCTTTTACATAGTCTATCGCAGAGGCTAAGCCGATTGCACCAATATAATTTGATGTGCCGGCTTCAAATTTAAATGGTAACGAGTTATAGGTGGTTTTTTCAAATGAAACGCATTCCACCATGTCGCCACCGCCCTGATATGGGGGCATATCGAAAAGAAGCTTTTCTTTACCGTACAATATTCCTATTCCGGTTGGACCATATAATTTATGCCCTGAAAATGCATAAAAATCACAATCCAACGCCTGAACATCGACCTTACCATGCTGGATACCCTGAGCACCGTCAATTAGAACTTTAGCTCCTGCATTGTGTGCCAAATCAATGATTTCTTTAATCGGGTTAACCGTACCAAGCGAATTAGAAACCTGATTAATAGCAACCAACTTAGTTTTACTGTTCAGAAGCTTTCTGTACTCATCAAGAATTAATTCACCATCATCTGAAATAGGGATTACCCTCAGTTTAGCATGTTTTCGATCGCACATCATTTGCCACGGAACGATGTTGGAATGATGTTCCATCTCCGAAATAATAACTTCATCGTTTGGTTTGATATATGCTTCACCAAAAGAAAAAGCAACAGCATTTATCGATCCGGTGGTTCCTGAAGTGAAAATTATTTCCTGCGAAAATTCAGCATTAATAAATTCCTGAACAATTTTACGAGCATTTTCATATTGCTCAGTTATTTGCTCGCTCAAATAGTGCACACCCCTGTGAATGGAGGAATTTTGTTTGGAATGTAATTTATTGATGGTGTCAATCACAATCTGAGGTTTCTGTGTTGTAGCGCCATTGTCCATATAAACCAATGGTTTGCCATATACCTGTTGAGATAGAACAGGGAAATCCTTCCTAATATTCGTTATATCAAAATTCACGATAGTTTTTTTAAGCCTTAAGAATTCGCACTTGGTATTGGGTACTTAGCATGTTCAGTTAAACAAAATAATCTCTCCTTAACTGCAATGCATTTCGCAATTGTTGCAGCGCGAGAGCTCTCCCCGCAGACGTTTTTCAATCAATTCACTCATACGATCCTTAAGAGGTTCTATTTTAATTTCATTCAAGATTTCAAAAGCAAACGCGTACATCAACATTAATCTAGCTTCACTCTCGGTGATACCTCTTGACCTGAGATAAAAAAGCGCTTCTTCGTCGAGCTGACCAACCGTGGCGCCATGACTGCACTTAACATCATCCGCATATATTTCGAGCTGTGGTTTGGAGTTCATTTTAGCGTTATCGGTCATAAGAATGCTGCTGTTTCGCTGGTAAGCCAATGTCTTTTGAGCATCTCTTTCAACCAATATCTTCCCGGTAAATGCTCCCGAGGATGAGTCGTCAAGGATTGCTTTAAAGAGTTGGCTGCTATGACAATTAGGTTTTGCGTGATCGATAAACAATGCGTTATCGACTTTTTGATTTTCATCACTCACAAACAATCCATAGGCATAATTTTCACATCCTTCACCATTAAGCTTCACTGTGAGATTGTTTCTAACAACTCCTCCGTGCAGAGTGATGGTTGTTGACCTGCAGTTACTGGCTTTTTCCTGATTAATAAAAGAATGTGAGACCTGCACCGATTCATTATGCTCATTTTGAACCTTGAAATAATCAAAACAGGCATTTTCACCTACAAATATTTCATTTACTGAATTTGTCAGAAATTTTACAGGACTAAGCGTATGATCACAAACAATCACTTTCGCCTGACTATTTTCCTCCAGGATGAAAAGATTCCGGTGCTGAACCATCAAATCTTCGTCCGACAATAAAACGTTAATGATCTGTATCGGTTTCTCCAATAATTTCCCCTTGGGTACGTACAAAAATATACCATCGTGGGCAAGAGCCGTATTTAAGGCCACGTAACTATCAGTGCTATTGGCACATTTTCCCAAGTATTTTTCGACCAGATCAGGATGTTTTTTTACTGCTTCTTTAAAACTGCCTACAATTATTCCACCAGCTAAAGTTTTTAACGGATTAGCTTTATCAAAATAAAAACCGTTTAGAAGAATAATCACCTGAGTATCCAATGCAGGAACATCGCACCGAAAAAGATGATTCACATCAAAAGATATTGGTTTTGGGGCCAAATACCGGTTGTACCCATTGCTAAAATAGGGTTCCAAAAATGAATATTTATATTGCTCGTCCTTTTTCCCGGGAAAACCATTTTTGGTCAATAAATTCAAAGCATCCTCCCTAAGTTTTGAAATAAACCCCGGATCCGACGCTCCATATTTTTCTATACTTTGCTGATACAAAGAAGAATATATATTTGTTGTTTCAGACATAATTTCGAATTGATGCAATTATAATACTTCGTTTCCGTTTAATTCCGGATAAACTTCTTTTTTTATCCAGTCGTACCCTTTTTCTTCCAATTGATAAGCCAATTCTTTGGTTCCTGACTTTACAATGCGGCCGTCCATTAGCACATGCACAAAATCGGGCACAATGTGATCAAGCAGCCGCTGATAATGGGTAATCACAATGGTTGCATTCTCTTTGGTTCTAAGTTTGTTTACGCCATTTGCCACAATGCGCAATGCGTCAATATCAAGCCCGGAATCGGTTTCGTCAAGAATGGCCAATTTTGGTTCAAGAAGCGCCATTTGGAAAATTTCGTTTTTCTTTTTCTCACCGCCTGAAAAGCCTTCATTTACTGCTCTATTTGTAAGATTTGAATCAATCTCAACCAAATTCTTCTTATCGCGCATGACTTTCAAAAAATCCGATGCCGATAATGGCGCTAATCCATTGAATTTACGATGCTCATTAAGCGCAGTTTTCATGAAGTTTACCATGCTTACTCCGGGAATTTCAATAGGGTACTGAAAACTCAGAAAGATACCTTTTCGAGCCCTGTCTTCAGGTATCATTTCGAGAAGATCTTCACCAAAATACGAAACTTTCCCGTGGGTAACTTCAACATATTCCCTACCGGTAAGCACCGATGCCAGCGTACTCTTACCGGAGCCATTCGGACCCATAATGGCATGAACCTCACCTGCATTTACTTTCAGATTTATTCCTTTTAATATTTCCTTATTGTTGATAGAAGCTTTTAAGTCTTTAATTATGAGCATATTTTGTTATTATTTGTAATATTTAGAAGTTATGGAAATTATGAAGTTAATGAATTATGAAATTAATGAAGTTAAAGAATTAAAGAAGTTATTGGAAGTTTAGAGAAGGGTATTTTATTCCTTATTGATTCGGAAATTACCTGACAATAGGAATTCAAAAGACGACTTGTCTGCTTTATCTTTTCTGTTAAGCCAATGTAAATATTATCTTCATAATAGTTTAAATCCTTGCCAAGTAGTATATAATATCTGCATTCTTCCAACGAACCCTGTGAAATATTAAAAAACCTTAGTTTATCAGCTTTGCCTTTTTTTTTATATCCTTCCGCAATATTTGCTGCTATTGAAACTGCTGCCCGACGAAATTGACTAATATGACCAAAAAATTCACTCTTCTGAAATGATTCAGTTAGCTTGTAAGTATTCAGGAAAAATTCATGAGCACACCTCCAAACTAATAATTCTTCAAAAGATTTTGTCTTTTCCATTTTTTCATTCTGTAACTTCTTTACCTTCCTCTATCTTCTTTAACTTCCTTTATCTTCTCTATATTCTCTATCTTCTTCTTTCTCCATTATCCTACACTTCCTTCCAAACTGATCTGCAATAATTTTTGTGCTTCCACGGCAAATTCCATTGGAAGCTGATTAAGCACTTCCCTTGCATACCCGTTCACAATCAAACCAACGGCATCTTCCGTACTAATGCCACGTTGATTGCAATAAAATATCTGATCTTCGCCAATTTTAGAAGTGGTAGCCTCATGTTCAACCTTGGCTGTTTTGTTTTCTACTTCAATATATGGATAAGTATGGGAGCCACATTTGCTGCCCAATAGAAGCGAATCGCATTGAGAAAAATTTCGTGCATTCTCGGCATTTTTGGAAATTTTAACCAATCCACGATAGCTATTATTGCTCTTCCCGGCTGAAATGCCCTTGGACACGATCCTACTCCGGGTGTTTTTTCCAATGTGAATCATTTTGGTACCTGTATCAGCCTGTTGGTAATTGTTTGTTACTGCAACAGAATAGAATTCGGCTGAAGAATTGTCACCCCTCAGAATACAACTTGGATATTTCCAGGTAACAGCCGACCCGGTCTCAACCTGTGTCCAGGATATTTTAGAATTAGCCCCTTTACAAATTCCACGTTTAGTTACAAAATTGAAAATGCCCCCTTTTCCCTCCTTACTGCCGGGATACCAGTTCTGAACAGTGGAATACTTGATGGATGCACCGCTAAGGGCAACAAGCTCAACCACCGCTGCATGTAATTGATTTTCGTCACGCATGGGAGCTGTGCAACCTTCGAGATATGAAACATAAGCATCCTCATCGGCAATTAAAAGAGTACGCTCAAATTGTCCGGTATTAGCCGCATTTATACGGAAGTAAGTGGACAACTCCATGGGACAGCGAACACCCTTGGGAATATAACAAAAGGAGCCATCGCTAAATACTGCTGAATTAAGGGTTGCAAAGAAATTATCGCTATAAGGAACAACAGAGCCAAGATATTTTTTCACTAAATCGGGATGCTCTTTAATTGCATCGCTCATAGAACAGAAAATAATTCCCAGCTCCGCCAGGCTTTCGCGAAAAGTTGTTTTTACTGATATACTATCCATTACTGCATCAACCGCTACACCGGCAAGATGTTTGCGCTCTCCGAGAGGGATACCCAACTTGTCAAATGTAGCAAGTAGCTCGGGGTCAACCTCGTCCATACTTGCATATTTTGCATTTTGTTTGGGTGCAGCGTAAAATATAATATCCTGATAATTAATTTCAGGAATGTTCAAATGAGCCCATTTGGGCATGGTCATAGTTTGCCAGTGACGGAATGCTTTTAATCGCCATTCGAGCATAAATTCGGGTTCGCCTTTCTTTTCCGAAATCAACCGAACTACATCCTCGCTCAATCCTTTTGGAATAGTATCAGTCTCTATATCAGTAACAAAGCCGTACTTATAATCCTGCTGAGTTACCTCACTTAAAATATCATTGTTTACTTCACTCATATTGTCACAAAATTAGGCTGAACAACATTACAATGTTCAGATATTGTTTATTTAGATTTATTCTAAATAATTGCAAAAATACGAAAACAAATGAACTCCTGAAATAAAGTGTCTGTTTTTTCGTATCCAGAAAAAAGAACTCTAAAAAGGTCAAAGTTTTGTAGCTTTTTTGCCCCAGGAACTCTAAGATTAGATAGGGAATAACAAAGTGAATTATTTACTTCTTTCAATCCAGTTTTCAATTTTAATCCCGATAATTCTTTCAAACTCCCCCATATTTTCGGTAATCATAATTAATTCTTTCTCCACTGATGTGCAGCCAATCAATAAATCGAAATCACTAATCATTGTTCCTGATTTTCGCAGTCTGGCTTTTTCTTTACCATAAAGGTAAATGGAATCGTAAATAGGAAGTATGGTGACCTGTTTTGAGAATTTTTCGATTATTTTGTGATTCTTTTGTGGAGCCAAACTGTTTTCAGCTCCAAAGATGAGTTCTGCAAGTGTTATTTCTGAT
>JANXXY010000235.1 GCA_025350365.1 Bacteroidales bacterium
TGTGACACAAACTACCGTTGGCGCAGGCGCGGCGCTTGCGGTAGTGTCGCCGCCCATCCGCCATTCATGAAAACGTCCACTCCTTCAGAAGGGTAGAATGTAGCATAACCTCCATATTCTCGATAACCTTCGGATTCATGGGGAATTGTTCTGTCGATCGTATTTCCTTGCTGACTATCATAAGAAAACTGAACTTCGAAATTTAATCCCTGAGTAACAAAATCAAGTTTGTGACCAAGGGTGAAAGTCCCATCCATGAATGTTTTATATTCATCAATAAAACCTGAATACGCTAATTCCCCCAAAATATTATATCGATATAACTGGGAACCAAAAAGCAAACCTTCAGTATGTTTAGCGAGAAAATTTGCATTTTCAGGGTTATTGGTATTCTCCAAAATTATTGGATAGATGGAAGGTTGTGTGTTTGCAATTTGCACAATTCGTGCAGCAGTTGTTCCCGGAGCTGTTCGTTGTTGTATGCGTCCTCCAAGATCGAGTTTTGCATAAAAATTCTTTGTAATATCAATGTCTATATTAGAACGGAAGTTATACCGTTTGAAAACAGCATTTGTATTGTTTGAGCCCTCATTAGTATGGTTATAGTTACCATCCTGCTTCATATAACCTGCGAGCACGAAATAGCGTGTTGTTTTTGTACCACCCGAAATATTTAAACTGTAATCATTTTGTAAGCTAGGTTTAAATGCATAGTCAAATAGATTTAAGTTATAGCCTAAGCCGTCTGAATTGTCTCCTTTGGCGTTTCTGTAATTTTCAATTTGTTGGGCAGTGAAAAGCTTGGCGGAAGTATTTGGATTGTCATTTAACCTGGCTTCATTATACAGAGTGGCGTAATCGGCAGAACCTAAATAATCAGGAAATTTAATAGGTGATGAAAGTCCACTGGCCGCTTTAAATGTCACTGTGGCTTTTTCCTGAATTCTACCCCTGCGTGTAGTTACAAGGATAACCCCATTTGCACCTCTCACACCATATACGGCCGTTGAAGAGGCATCTTTCAAGATGGTAAATGTTTCTACTTCATCAGGGTTTAAGTATTCATATGAACGTTCTACTCCATCAACAATTACGATTGGCTTTTGAGAGTTGTTGCCAGTATTGTAAGTTGATACTCCCCGAATGTACACATCACTTTGATCTACCCCAGGTTCACCACCACTGAATTGACTAACAGTCATACCCGGCAAACGACCAGCTAGCGCATTAGACAGGTTTGTGGTTGGGCTTTGTTTCAACTCCCTTGTATTGATGGTTGTAATGGCTCCAACTACGGTTATTTTTTTCTGTTTGCCATAGCCTATCACAACTACTTCATCCAGTTTCTGAATGTCCTGGGCCAATTTAATGTCAATATTTGTTCGGCCATTTGACACAATTTTTTCCTGAAGGTAACCAACAAACGAAAAAATTAAAATGGAATTAATATCAGGCATCTCGATGGAATATTTCCCTTGGTCATCGGTAACAACCCCATTGGTTGTTCCTTCAATCACCACATTTGCGCCAATGATCGGCTCTCCATTGGTAGCATCAGTCACAGAACCAGAAATTCTTTTCTGTTGCGTAATCTCCGTTGGTGCAATAACAATCATGTTATTTTCCAGAACTTTATACGAAAGATCTTGACTTGTAAACAATTGATTGAGAACTTCAATTACAGTTTTATTCTCAGCTTTTATGGTGACCATATAACCCAGACCCGATAGCTGATCGTTATAAAAAAAACGGTATTTGCTTTGTCCTTCAAGGGTTTTTAATACTTCTCGCATGGATTGGTTTTTCACGTTGAGAGACACTTTTTGTGAAAAAACGGCCCCGGATGTTTGAAGAATAACAATGAATGAAAGGATTAAGGATAGTCTCATGATTAGTAGAATTTTGTAGTAATCCTTTTGGTAAGGGAAATAGTCCCTAATACAAAAAATTTTCATAGTTTTGTAATGGTTTTTTATTAATAATAAATGAGATATTCTTGTGATGGGGAATATCGGTTAATAAAACATTAAGATGGGGCCATAGCAGTGGTCCCATTTTTTTTATAAAAAAATAAGAATTAGCTTTTTATCATAGGCTATTTTGTTTTTAGTTAACTTAGCAGTATTCATTTCTTTATTTTTTAGTATTG
>JANXXY010000262.1 GCA_025350365.1 Bacteroidales bacterium
CCATCGGCAGCTATAAACACACCATCGAAGCCTTTTTCAAAAGCGCGCATAATCCAGCGGGGTTTTATACAACTCGAACATGGCACACTAATAGTATAAACAGTAAACGGATAGTGCTTTTTTAGCAATCCCGCCAAATCAATAGCTGGATCTGATATTTTTTCGGTAGAAAAAACCAGTATCCGCGGCTGCGAATTTGTATTCATCATGTTATTTTTTTAAGAATAACCTGTACATGCCATCCTCGTCGATTGACCCAAAATATTCGTAGTTCATTTTTTTACACCATTTTGGGATGTCACTTTTGGTGCCTTCATCTGACGAAAGTATTTCCATAATTTGACCCGCCTGAATATCGGCTACTGCCTTTTTTGCTGCTAAAAGTGGGCCAGGACATGCTGTGCCGCGTGCATCAACTGTTTTATCGCTCGTTAATGATTTTAATTCATCGTTTGTCATAAGTGTAATTTTTATTGATATTAAAATAATGATCGTAAAGGCAATTTATATTTGGGCAATTACTGGCATAAATATTTATGTTGCGTTTTTTAAATAAAAAGCTGCACGCGGCTTTCATCGGCATCGGCCAAATAAGTGGCTACTCCGCAATAGTTGAGGTTTGGATAGTCGATCATTTCTTCCTTTTTGAATCCCATCAAATCCATCGACATTTGGCAGATATTAATTTCTACACCCAATTCGGCAGCAATTTTCATTAGTTCTTCGAGCGATGAAACATTTTTTTTCTTCATCAACCCTTTAAGCATTTCGGTACCCATGCCGCACATATTTAGTTTCGACAGTTTTAACTGAGAGCTTCCTTTAGGTAGCATAAACCCAAACATTTTCGACATCAAATCCTTACCCTTACCTGATTTGTGTTTATCTCGCAACATAGTGGTTCCCCAGAAAGTGAAGAACATTTTTACTTCCATATCCATTGCGCGCGCCCCGGTAGCAATAATCATCGAAGCCAGAACCTTATCCAAATCACCCGAAAAAACGATGATTGAAATTTGATCTTTCGCCTGTTTTCCTTGTAATTGCTTAAGTTGCTCTTCCAGGAGCTTAACCTGATTTTCTATTTCTAATGACATATTTGGTTTATTTGTGAATACATTATTCAGTTGTCTGGAAACTAATTAATTTAATAGGTAACAACTGTCTTTGCTGATAATACCTCTGCGACTACCGTTCCTGCTGCAATAATTTCAGAGCCATTGATTAAATCATCTTTAGTAATGTTTCTTTCTTTCAGGCAAGGCGAGCAGAGTAAAAACCTTCCTCCTGAACTTATATATGCTTCAAACAAATCTTTTAGAGGCATAAAACCTTTGGCATTTACCATTTCAGCTTCACCCTGTTTTGCAAGTACAACGGCACTTGCCTGAAGGATTACAACTACTTCAACATCGGAGGCTTGCGCAGCTGTTGCCAATACAAGGGGTAAAGTTGCCTTTTCTGCATTTTCATTTCCACACGTGGTAATAATCACCAATTTTTCAATTTCAGCCATTTTATTGTGTTTTTACAATTATTTAGTGGCAAAACTTCTTTACAAATCAATTAAAAGTATTGTTTTTACAATCACACAAAGATTATCTATTGTATGCTGTTATTAGTATAAATGCCTGTGCGGTTTTATACACTTTAATGTGACATTTCGCACATTTTAAATTTTACTAACTTTGCAATTTTATTGAAAACGATGGAAAGAACTATTTGCAAATTCTGTAACCTAAAATCCGCTGCCGCGCAAAAATTAAATGAGGAAGAGATTTGTGTTTTGGAAAATAATTGCGCCGAAGCTCGCTTTAATGCTGGAGGTAATATCATTAAACAGGATGCTCTTTCAACAAACATTATATATGTAAAATCCGGATTAGTTAAAATCCATATTAAAGGGCCTATTAAGGAAAGAATAATTAAAATTGTTAAAGCTCCGGCATACTTATGTCTGCCAAGCACATTTGGAGACAAGATAAATCATTTTTCGGCCACAGCCCTTGAGGAAACAATAGTTTGCTTTATTGATGTAACCGTTTTTAAAAAATTTATTTACGACAATGGTGATTTTGCATTTCAAATTATACTGGATTTAAGCAAAGGTGAACTTCAGAATTTTCATAATTGTCTAAATAATGCACAAAAACAAAACATCGGTAGGATTGCCGATGCAATTCTATTCTTTGCCAATGAAATTTATAGTTCAAATACGTTTATTCTTCCTGTTTCCCGACAAGATTTAGCCGATTTAACAGGTATTACAAGAGAAAGTGCCAGTCGAATTCTTACCGACTTTCATAATGAGAAAATACTCGAAATTAATAGCCGTAAAATAACCATTTTGAACGATAAACTTCTTCTACAGATTAGTGAGAAGGGTTAATGCTCATTATTTTATGGCATGCAAATACAACATAGTAAATATTTTATAAGAAAATTGTTAAAAGCACAAATTGATTGATAAGCTGTTTCGTTTTTATAAAGAAACAATCTTTGTCAACAGATTGACTAATGAAACCGATAACCTGTACTTTCTTAATCACCTTATAATTCAACCAAACTGACTATTTTATGATTAATTAACAATTTCTCAAGATGGAATAGTGGTGTTTTACCTATCTTTGGGATCGTATGAAAACATTGAAAAAGATATCAATCTGTCTGTTAATATCACTCGCAATTTTTGCCTGTGTTGAAAAGGATTGTTCTTTGTTTTTTGATAAACCATTATATACTGCTGATAATACCACAACTGATGATACGACGGACATTTCTGTAACAGCTAACATAGATTTTTGTCAGATAGATGCAGCAATAATTTCTGGTATTTATGCTTTTAACTTAAAGAACTTATCAGTTGAGAAAGTAATAATCTCAGATTTCTTTTATCCTCACAATTTATATTTCTTCATTTGGCAACCGCCTAAAATTTCCTGAATTTAATTCATTGCATTCTAATTTTTTTATCTGCACGATAACACTAATCGTATGGATTTTGGTTTTATTGGATTTGTAATTCTCCGTATTTTATGGTTACTATTTGTGTGATTTTGTTTCTTCGAGCCATCTTCTTGTTAAAAAAGTTTTTTCAGAGTGGACAGGTTTATGCACTCAAAAAAAATGAAATTATGGGATATGACAATTCATTTAAAAAACATACCTATAATCTTAAATTTAGTCAATTCAACGAGACTGAAAATATTAGCAATCATCAATATATAGATGCTGACAATCAGGCATATCAAAGTGATAAAAATTCTTATAATCTGAGTTTTATTTTAAACAAAATTAGGAATAACAGAAACCTGAAAATATTAGTCGGTATCTTAGGTTCAATTATGTTGGCAATCATCATTATTACAGCGATTATTCTTATACCGCTTATTATTAAATTGGTCAATTTTATTAGCCAAAACGGCATTCAGGGAATAATAGATAGTATTAGTGGCTTGTTAAATAAAATTTGGAACGGTGTCGGAAAATAACAATTGGTGAAAACTATTAAAAAACAATTATTTAGAAGATAAAGTAGGGTAATTAAGATTCTCGTTAAAGATTTTTCAGAAGTAAAATTAAAGAAATTTAGTAATAAATTTATAAATTGGTTGAAAATATGGATAATTGGTTGGTGAAATGGATACAAAATTAAATAAACCGATATAAGTGATAAAAAACATTTCCTTCGATTTGTGGTTGACTTTAATTAAGTCAAATCCACTGTTTAAAGCAAATCGAGCCGAATATATAGCAGATTGTTATAACCCAAACGGGCACACTGCACAACAGGTTTTGAATATCATTATTGGGGTTGATAAGGCTTGCGACAGGTTAAATGAAATAAGTGGAAATAAAATATCTGTCGAAATAATGTATGGTAAAATATTAGAAAGGTTAGGAAATTCTCCGGAATCAATCCATTGTGAGTTGCTATCGAAGATTAAATTGTATGCTAATGAATTGTTTGTTCAACATTTACCATTTTTGCTGAATGAAAATATTTTGCATACATTGACACAATTAAAAAATGAAGGATTCAACCTAAATATTTCAAGCAATACCGGTTTTATTGAAGGCAAATATTTAGTTGGAGTTATGCATCAATTAAAACTATTAGATTATTTTGAGTTTAGCATTTTTTCTGATGAAATTAATGCATCGAAGCCTTCCTTTGCCTTTTACCAAAAGGTTTTTGATAAAATGGACGTTCAAAAAAGCGAAGTGCTTCATATAGGCGATAATTACAAAGCCGACTATTTAGGTGCAATAAATTTTGGTTTTAATGCACTATATATTGATAATAAGGATTATACAATTCGAAATATAAAAAAAATCTTGAATGAGAGAGCTGGAAAGTTTTAGCGCTATTAAAATTGCTGATAATGAAAATTTTGGCTTTTCACCCGATGATTACTCAAAATTCAAATTTGGTTCAAAAACTATTGCCCGCAAATTTGGTTATGAGCTTGCTAAGCGATTTATTGCTCAGCTTTCTCATATGCCATTAACAGGAAAGAAAATTGTAGTTTTACCCAGTGCTTATTCGCACATCCAAACGGCTTCCTGTTTAATGAAAACATTTTTTGTGAACCGTTTTAATTTATTTTTATATCAAAATGGTCATCCTCCTGTTGAGGAGGCAAAAATCTATCGTACTGTAACTTATCGTGAAGATTATGGCGAAATGTCAGCCGTTGAGCGGTTCAATCTTATCAAAGGTGATAAATTTCATGTTGACAAAATGTTTCTTGAAGGTAAAGTATTAATTTTTATCGACGACATAAAAATTACTGGCACACACGAACGGATAATTATTAAAATGCTTGATGATTTTGATATTCAGAACAAGTGCTATATGCTTTATTTGGCAGAATTACAATATCCTGATATGAATCCACGGATTGAAAACTATTTAAATCATAGCTTTGTTAAAAGCCTTCATCAATTAGAGTGGATATTAAAAAATGATGATTTTGTGTTTAATACCCGCGTGGTAAAATTCATTTTAAATGCCAGCCATAATGAATGTGTGCAGTTTTTGAAGAATCAATCGGATAGCTTTCTTCGTGAATTGTTTTATCTTTCCTTAGGAAACGCTTATAACCAATTTGAAAGTTACCATCAAAACCTTAATTACTTGCAGCATTTAGTAACTGAAATTGAAAATGATCCTGCAGAGCATAAAGGGGTGTACGACAAAATTCCCTTTTATAGCTTATATTTGTCAACCCCAACCCCTTAAAAAGGGGCTATAACAAATGCGAACAAAGTTACAGCCTTTTTTTAAGGCTTTGGGGTTCGAACATAATAAAAGTCCAACCTTAACTTTTTCTTTTGATACGAAATTTGTTGTACACCTTGGAATTTTTAGTATACCCGCATAAAGCTGCAAGAGAAGCATTAAATATTACTTTAAAGATATACTTACCGTAAAAGTCATTACTTAATTCATAATACATGGAACATAAAAAACATTTTACAGGATTAACCTCCGAACAAGTTATAGAAAGCCGGAAGATACATGGAACAAATATTTTAACTCCTCCCAAACGGGAGTCTTTATGGAAATTATTTTTTGACAAATTTGAAGATCCTATCATTCGGATTTTGCTTATTGCTGCTTTTTTGTCCTTAGGTATTTCATTTGTTCATCAGGAGTTTGCCGAAACCATTGGTATATTTTGTGCCATTTTATTGGCTACGGGCGTGGCCTTTTGGTTCGAACTCGATGCAAATAAAAAATTTGATGTGTTGAATCAGGTGAATGACGATACTTTAGTAAAAGTTATTCGAAATACCAATGTTTGCGAGGTAATAAAAAAAGAAATTGTTGTTGGAGATATAGTTTTGCTCGAAAGCGGAGAAGAAGTACCCGCCGATGGCGAACTTCAAGTTGCGGTTTCATTACAAATGGATGAATCGTGCCTTACAGGTGAGCCCATGATCGATAAAACAACCAATTCTGATGATTTTAGTACCGAATCCACCTATCCGTCCAACTGGGCAATGCGTGGAACTAAAGTTATTGACGGGCATGCGGTAATGGAAGTAAATAAGGTAGGTGATGCAACCGAATATGGAAAAGTTGCCGAAAAATCGACCGAAATGAGCGGCGAAGAAACTCCTCTTAATAAACAATTGGATGGTTTGGCCAAATTCATTGGGGTTGTTGGGTTTGCGCTTGCTGTGTTAACATTTTCCGCCTTGTTTATCAAAGATATTTTCTTCGGAAGTGCAATCTATACACTCGGGCAACTTGGATCGGTTGGTATTGTAATTATAGCGGCAATGATTGCTTTGGTTAAAGTTTGGATACCAATTGTTTATGATGCATTTGAATTATTCGGTAAACCCAAAGAACTACCTAAAAGCATTGATGAAGGAAGTTGGTTAAAATGGTCGGCTTTTGGTATTTTGTCGTTTATCATTTTGGCAGGTATGGGTTTTGCTTTTGGTATGAATCCTTTAAATCCCGAATCGTGGGTAAGCGTTGACGTAGCAGGGCGAATTCTAAAATATTTTATGGTTGCCGTAACTCTTATTGTTGTTGCGGTTCCCGAAGGTTTACCAATGAGTGTAACGTTAAGCTTAGCGCTAAGTATGCGCCGTATGCTTCAAACCAATAATTTGGTTCGTAAAATGCATGCCTGCGAAACTATGGGTGCAACAACAGTAATATGTACCGATAAAACTGGTACTCTTACTCAGAATCGCATGCAGGTTTTTAAAACCAATTTTTTTGGTTTAAAAGATCAGGTTTTATCTGACTTCGAAATAAGTAAGGTGATAAAGGAAGGAATATCAGTTAATTCAACCGCATTTCTCGACTATTCAAATTTGCAACAAATTAAAACACTCGGAAATCCTACGGAAGCAGCGCTGTTGCTATGGCTTCATCAAAATAACACTAATTACCTCGATTTACGAGAAGACGCTTCGATTATTGAGCAGCTTACATTCTCGACCGAACGTAAATATATGGCAACGCTTGTAGATTCTCCATTACTCAATAAACGTGTTCTTTACGTAAAGGGTGCTCCCGAAATTGTACTTTCGAAATGTACTAATGTATTGTATGATGGCGAACTGAAATCTGTTGCGTCAACCTCAGGCATTATTGATGAATTATTATTTCAATACCAAAATCAGGCAATGCGCACATTGGGATTTGCCTACGAGATTGTTGATGACGATAAAGCCCGGTTCGAAAATGGAACGTTGGCAAATTCGAATCTGACTTATCTGGGTATCGTGGCCATTTCAGATCCGGTTAGGCCCGATGTTCCCAATGCCGTTCAAATATGTTTGAATGCCGGAATTGATGTGAAAATTGTAACAGGCGATACACCTGGGACAGCACGGGAAATTGGACGCCAAATTGGAATATGGTCTGACAACGATTCGTTGAAAAATATTATTACGGGGAGCGATTTCGAGAAATTGACTGACGACGAAGCTTTAAAACTAGTGCAACAGCTTAAAATAATGTGCAGAGCCAAACCGACAGACAAACAACGTCTGGTTCAGCTATTGCAAAAAACAGGTTCAATAGTTGCCGTAACAGGCGATGGAACAAATGATGCCCCCGCCTTAAACTTTGCTCATGTTGGTTTATCAATGGGTTCAGGTACTTCGGTAGCAAAGGAAGCAAGTGACATTACCCTGCTAGACGATTCGTTTAACAGTATTGCCACTGCCGTGATGTGGGGTCGATCATTGTATGAAAACATACAACGTTTTATATTGTTTCAACTTACAATAAACGTAGCGGCTCTTATTATTGTATTTCTGGGTTCAATTTTTGGGCACGAGTTGCCGTTAACGGTTACTCAAATGCTTTGGGTAAATCTAATTATGGACACATTTGCTGCCGGTGCATTAGCATCATTACCTCCTAACCAAAAGGTTATGGAAAACAAACCCCGCAAAAACGACGACTTTATTATAACCTCAACCATGCGTTTTAACATTTTGTTTGTAGGACTATCGTTTGTTGTCCTATTGCTTGGTTTGATGTTTTTCTTTACCGATGCAGATGGCAACATTAGCGCCTATAATTTATCACGATTTTTTACCATATTTGTTTTGTTGCAATTTTGGAATATGTTTAATGCAAAGGCCTTCGCCACCGGAAAATCTGCTTTTGCTGATTTAGATAAAAGTATTGGATTTATTATTGTTGCCTTTGTTATTTTGATAGGTCAACTTTTAATTGTTGAATATGGAGGCGAAGTATTTCGTACAGTGCCTCTATCTTTGAAAGACTGGGCTGTTATTATCGGATCAACATCGTTTGTTTTGTGGATTGGCGAATTAAAAAGACTAGTGCAAAACAAGCATGTAGTTTAACATAATATCACAATTCATTTGACAATAATGATATATTTAAAAACGATATAGAATAAAATTGGTTATGCAAACGTTTTTATTATTAATTTAGGGGCAATTAACAACACTTCGTGAATTTGAAAATTTG
>JANXXY010000286.1 GCA_025350365.1 Bacteroidales bacterium
AAAATTTGGACTGATAAAAACAATATCAAATAAAATACCTAAAGGAGTAAATATTAAAGCAATAATAAAAAATATTTTTGTTCTATTGGTTGAATAGACAATGGCACTATTAAGACCAGAAAACGCGTTAATTAATGGGTAAAACATTAATATTTTCATTGATAATTGCGATGCTTCAAATCCTTTTCCACCCAAAAAAAAAATAACATTTAATGAATTAACGAAAATAAAGGAACAGAAGAATGCTACTATAGCAAATAAAATGGGATAATATTTTCTAAGAATTTCAGCTATTTTATCAAAATCACTGTTGCCAGCAGCAATCGAAACTTCTCTTGTTAATAAAGGATATATTGCATTTACGAACAGAAACATTACTTGCATTAATGAGAAAGAAAGTGAATATAAACCTTGTTCATGACTCCCACAATATCTTTGTAAAATCCATCTGTCAAAAATATTACCAATAAGCTGCAAAGTCATATAGCCAACAAGAGGAAACGAAAACTTAAAAAAAGCTTTACTATACTTAAGTAGTTCAATTTTAGATATTTTATTTTTTGAAAACCTTATAAGTTTATAACGATTTATAAAAAAACCAATCGGAATTATAAACGCCAACGAGATTAAAATTTGAAATATAAAATACGAATTTAGATTAAGTTTATTTATGTAAAAAAGCAGAGTTAAAAATAAAACACCTATTATTTTGGCGTACATCCTTATTTTTTCCATGCTAACTGTCTTTCCGACCGCATCCATAAGATTGGCAAGAACATCTATTAACCACACAAAAAAAGAAAGAAAAGAGGCATAAAAAAGCCAACTAATTAATTGACTTTTAAAGAAAAAAAACTTAATTGGTGGTATTATGAATAGAAATGTTGTTAACAGTAATAAAAAAAATACAATTAAAACAATATATAAATAAAAAATAACAATTTTATTATCATCTTGATTTTGTGATTTTTTAATATAAAAACAAGTAGAAGTTTTAAAATCAAAAAAGGCGACTATTTGAGCAAAAATATTTGTTAAATATCCGTAATTCCCATAGTTCACTACGCCTAAAGAACGAGGAACAATGCTAGCAGAGATAAAACTTAAAATAAATCCGACGATATTCCCTCCCAGTTTATAAAAATATCGTTTTTTTAAACTATCTACAATCATAATAATAAAAATGCATATTAATAACTTTTCCCATTCAATTTTATTCGACCTAATGGTAAATGGAGAAAAGTTTTTTTACCAAATATTTCTATGTAATATCTTATTTCTTGCACTTATCTAAAAAAGTGTGACAGTTATAAAGATCTATAAATTATTAATTATAGAATAGTTTTTTTTTATTTTCAAATGCCTATGGATCTCAAATCCAGATCTTTTATTTTCAGCATTATACCTTCCAACATATATTTGATCATCATTATCATCAAAATCACTGCACCAGATATAATCATTTTGCCACAAAACTTCATTATTATAGAAAAAATATGCAAAAAATAAATATGTACACTCTAATGCTGTTGGCAAACTTAAAGATTTTAAAGAATCATCTTTAGGATCGTATCCTCTATAAATATCATGAACTTCTTTTTTAATAAAATACCATCCTTCTTTAATATTACATGTATTAGCAAACTTACTGGTTATATACCAATCTTGATTATAAAAACAAGGTTCTGAAATATTTGGGTCTATCCCCAAGTATTTTCTCATTTTTATAATTGTTAATGGTGTTTTATCTACATAATATGGGAAACCTAATATTAATATATAATCATTTTTATATGCTTTTAGTTGTTTAATTGAATATGGCAAGGGTGGATTATTATGTTTAAAACAACTTATTCCTAATTTTGAGGAGATAGTTCTCAATTCTTCAATTCCAATAAAGTTTTGACCCAATATTAATTTAGCATCATTAATATTTGTTGTTCTTTCCATTTTTGATATTCTATTGCTTCTTCAAAAGTAGCTAAATGTGATAATTCCGTGTATTTCTCAATCCTTTCAAATTCTAAATCCAGTAAGTTAAATCTCACACCCCATCCAGTTTGAGTAAACCAATTTAAATTTCTTGCAGGAGAATTAAATAAAACAATATCTGAATTTAGTATCACCTTTAAAAAGGTTAAATATGCGCGATATTGGTGATAATGAGAAGCAACTAAAATAAGTTTTTTCCAATTATTTTTTTTTGCAATTTGTATAACTTCAATTGCTTGTTCTCGAGTATTTTGTGATTTATCCTCGTTTATTATGACCGATTCATCAATTCCATTTTCAATTAAAATAGGTTTTATTTTTGCAAATGGATAACTGCCATAAGTATAGTCAGTAATACCGCCACTAAATATAATCTTTTCCGCCATACCAGAATTTATTAATCGAATAGCTTCTGAACATCTATTAATTCCATCTCCTTCTAATAAAATAATTGCATCAGATTTAATAATGCAATCATTATCAACCAATGTTAAAAATTTTTCTCTTATAGTAATCATTTAAAAATTTTCCCAAAATAGAGGTTGACCTGCTTCAATATTTATTTTAGCTAATTTACCAATTATTATATTTTTAAATTTGGGAGGTATGCCTAAAGCCGGACGTAATACATCAATATCACCAGCCTCTATTATTTTCCCAGCTATAATATTACGCTTGGCATAAAGACAACGACGCTGGACAAAAACTGTTTCGCCTTCTTCAACAACAACTTCTTTTCGAGTACTTCCCATTGCCCGTTCAATCTCACGTACATAATCCACCAATAATTTAAAATCAACTGGATTCATTGAATGTGGATGATCTGGTCCTTTGTCTGCCTTATTTAATGTAAAATGTTTTTCAATTACACATCCACCCAATACAATAGAAGCTAATGCTACTACAGGGCCGGGTGAATGGTCAGAATAACCTGTTAAAATATCAAATGCAGTTTGATATGTTTTAAGGACATTTACATTTGCACTATCAATTTTCGAAGGATAATTAGTAATACATTGCAATAAAATAAGATTTCTATTACCGGTTGACTCTATTGTCCTAACAGCTTCATCTATTTCCGACATTGTAGCATCACCAGTTGCCAACATTAATGGTTTTCCCTTTCGAGCTATATAATCAAGCATTTCAAGCCAAGTAATATCGCCAGAACCAATTTTAATGAAAGGAAGATCAAGTTTTTCACATAAATCTACTGCTTCAAAATCATAAGGAGATGTAGAAAAATCGATTCCTACTTTTTTACAATAATCAGAAATTTCCTGGTGCCATTCACGAGGGAATTCGGCGTCTTTAAATACTTGACTGACAGTGCGTCCCCATGAGCCATGGACTCCCTCTAACTTCATCCTTGAAAAACCTCCTTCCGATACAATTTTAGGAGTACTAAAAGTCTGAAATTTGGCACAATCCGCACCACATTCTTTTGCAGCGTCAATTAATTTTTTTGCCTTGTCAATTTTTTTATCAAAGTTAGCTCCTATTTCAGCAATAATATACGAGGGGTGCCCCTTACCAACTATACGATCTCCAATTTTGATTTCCTTATTAAATC
The DNA here is from genome assembly GCA_025350365.1 of Bacteroidales bacterium. GTDB lineage: Bacteria > Bacteroidota > Bacteroidia > Bacteroidales > JAAUTT01 > JAAUTT01. The sequence continues at coordinate 3,566 of JANXXY010000286.1, forward strand.
CTTTCATAAATTTATTTTTTAATTTAAACGTTTAAAACCGGAATGACAAAGAGGTCCTTTCAAATATTTTTCAGGATTTTTTTCTTTTGTAGCTATACTAATTAATTCAAATACTTGATCAACAGCAGTAAGGTAGGCATCGATATGTTCCTGTTTGTGCGCAAAACATGAATAATATGAATTGGTTGCTAAAAATCCCTTGGCGAGCATTTCTTGGGTAAACAAAGTTTTAAGTACTAAAGGAGTTTCGTTGAAATCAAAATGACTTAACGGATAAATACTCCCCACATGAATGTTCAAACCATGTTTATCAGCCAATTTAGCCCATCCTTCTTGTATTTTTTTGCCACATTCCATCATATGTTTTTGCACATTGAATTGCCGCATTTTTTTTATAGAAGCAATGGCTGCTACAGGTCCAATACGTTCGGTCCAATAGGTGCTGCTTATAAATGAATCTTGAGCAGCATCCATAAATTCTTTTTTACCTATAATGATACCCATTGGAAAACCATTACTTACACCTTTGGCAAAGACAGCTATATCTGGTTGTAGTCCTAAAATCATATGTGCACCACCGCAATTCATACGAAAACCACTTGAGACTTCATCAACTATCAATGGGACCCCCAATCTCTTCGTTTCTTTAGTAAGTAAATCAAAAAAACCTTCATTAGGTTCAACATTACGGACAGCTTCAATAACAACACCACCAACGTTAGCTCCATGTTTTTTAATTAGTTCCAGAAACTCAGTTTTGTTATTATAAAAAAATGGATACGAAGTTCCTTTCATTCCACGAGCAACACCAGCCGGTTTTAACCCAGGCAATAACTGGCCATCAAGAGCATTATTTTCACCTAAGTTTGCGGATAGATACCAATCGTGCCATCCATGATAGCCACTAAACAATATGATATCTTTTTTTGTTGCAGCACGAGCAATACGGACAGCAACTGTCATAGCATCACCTCCACCACGAGCATAACGAACCATATTGGCCCAAGGATGCAATTCAATCATAAGTTCGGCCAGTTCAACTTCTTCAGGTGCATTTAAGGTACACATATTTCCATCAGCAATAGCTTTCTGAACCGCAGTGTTGACATCATCATCAGCATAACCTAAGGTACAGGCACCAATACCCATAAAACTCATATCAATATATTTTTTGCCGTCTAAATCCCATACTTCACAGCCTTTGGCTTTTTGATAGTATGCTGGCCACTGGTCGGGAAGAAATTGTTCTGGACGTTTTGAGAGCAACTGAACTCCACCAGGGATCAACGTTTTTGCCAATTTGTATAAATCTTGTCCTTTTCCCATCGTATTATTTTTTATCTTCTTTTAATGATTTTTGATATCCTTCATTTCTAATAAAATGGCTATTGATTTTTTCAATTTCTTTATGGTTTTTTAAATATTCAGTATAAACATCCCAAGATTTATCAACCCCAAGAGCCTTTACGAGAGCCTCAATTACTAAAAAATCTTCCAATTTATCAACTGTAAGACGAACGGAAGATAAATCAACTTTATTTTCAAAAGACATTGATTTAAATATACTCCCTCCTTTGACTGTGGAATTTCGCCAAACATAAGGCGTAACATGCTCTCTATCACTTTTTAAGAAGGCTTCATCAAATGCTTTTTCTAATGCAGTAAACTTAAATACCTCTACATCTATTCCATCAGGATATGTTGGATTTAATGTATTCGAAGCATAGTCACAATTACTATCAATTGCAAATTGAATAACACTATCAATTACCATTGGATCTATTAGAGGACAATCAGAAGTCAAGCGAACTATCCAATCAGGATTTTCTGGCTTTGCAGTAAAATAAAATCTTTCAAGTACGTCATCTAAAGATCCTTTATAAACTTCTACATTTATTTTTTTACAAACCAATTCAATTTTATCAGCATCGAGTTCATTTGTAGTAGCTACTTTAAGTTTCGAGATTAATTTCGATTGTTTTATTCGATTCAAATGTATTTCTAGTAATGATTGCGCATTAATTTCTTTAAGAATTTTTCCAGGTAATCTGCTAGAACCATAGCGAGCTTGAGTTATTGCTAATATCTTCATTTTAAAAACAATATTGTCAATTATTATTTAATTTATCATACTATAAAATTCGAGTCTACATAATCTTTAATTAATTGACGAATTTGCTCAACTGAAAGCCATTCGTCGTTTGTCCCAGAATTATACTTAAACCCTAATGTAACTGGCTTTGCTTTATAATGTTTCAAATATTCAGGAGTATTCGCATCTGATGGAAGAATAATATAATATTTATCCATTTCAATGGTATTAAAAGAATCACTTTCTGTAATCATTTCCTCATGCAGTTTTTCTCCGGCCCGGATACCAATAACGTCTTTCTTACAATTTGGTGCAATGGCTTCAGCTAATGTCATAATATTATAGGAAGGAATTTTGGGAACGAAAATTTCTTTACCTAAAGCGTTTTCTAAGGCATACATTACCATCGCAACACCATCTTCCAATGATATATTGAATCGAGACATTTCAGGATGTGTAATAGGAATTACGCCTGTTTTTTTCTTGTCAAGAAAAAATGGAATAACGGATCCACGAGACCCCATAACATTTCCATACCTGACCGCAGAAAATTTGATGTCTCTAGAACCTTTCATGTTATTAGCTGCTATAAAAAGCTTGTCGGAGGCTAATTTTGTTGCACCATAAAGATTAATAGGTGCAGCAGCCTTATCTGTAGACAAAGCTACAACATTTTTAACACCTGAATCTAATGCAGCATTAATAACGTTTTGTGCCCCCATAATATTTGTTTTAATACATTCCATTGGATTGTATTCAGCTGCAGGCACTTGTTTTAATGCAGCAGCATGTATTATAACATCTATACCTTCGCAAGCACGTTTTAAGCGAGCTTCATCGCGAACATCACCAATAAAATATCGAATAGATGGATATTTTGATGCGCAAAAAACCTGAGACATCTCAAACTGTTTCAATTCATCACGTGAATAAATTACAATTCGTTTGACTTCCGGAAATTTTTTTAAAATAATTTCTGTGAATTTTTTACCAAAAGAACCAGTTCCGCCTGTAATTAATACTGATTTAAAATTAAGCATATAAAATAAACTTTAAATTTCTAAATAGATTTATCGCAATTCCCACAATTCCCCCCAAAAACACCATCGCTACCAATATCAAACTCGTCTTAGGTTTGCTTTTTTGCAGCGGCACTTGTGCCGGATTTAACACTTTAAATACCGGAGTTTCCTGTTGTACTTTCAGTTTGGCCTGTTCAAGTTGCTGAGAGAGGGTATTATATATATTAAAAGCCAGTGTATATTCCGCTTGTAAGCGTTGTTCTTCGGTGCGGGCTGAAGCCAAAATAACATTTTTATTTTGATCGGAGTATGTGGCCAGAGCTCGCTGTGTTTGTTTGTATTTTAATTCCGCTTCGGCCGCACTTGTAGCAACAAATTGCATATCGGTTTTCGCTTTTTGAGTACGGTAATCGGTAATATATTTGGTAAGGCTTTTCACTACCGAATCGGTCAACTGAGCGGCTACCTGAGGATCCTGCATTTCTACACTTATGACAAGTGTATTGTTCGATTCGCCTTGTTTAGCCTTTATACAGCCTGATAAAGTGCCAATGTCAGTTGATTGTTCAGGGGTAAGTTTTAACGGCCTTGCTCTTTGGTTTTTGGTACTTGGTTCATCATTTTTAGGTTTTCCCCTAACCCATCCAATTATTTTCCCCGGTAAGCCTATCGTATTTCCTAGAATCATACTCATAAGAGAAGAACGGGTATGTCGATCAAGATATTGTGATATGGTTATAGTTGAGTCATATTTTGATTCCGTAACTTTTTGATTCAAAATTTCCAAAAGGAAAGGCGTACTTTTTATAACATCAGGATATAAATCGGGTCTCAAGGCATCGGTTCCTGCTCCGGCGCCTCCTAAATTTAATCCGGCTAATCCTCCAAATTGTTGTAATAAACCAGACATTCCATTTGATCCTGAACCGGTTTCTACCAGCAGGGTAACTTCCGATTTGTATTCTTTTGGGGTACCAAAGGCAACAATTAATCCAATAACAAAGCATATCGCCATGCTTTTATAAATGATTTTTCGACCGGCCCAAATCTTTTTAAAGACTTCGATGAGGTCGATTTCGTCGTTTTGACCAGACTTATTATTATTTTCGATAATTTCTGACATATTTAAAGTTCTGTTCTTTTTGCAATTTTCTTATTTTGGAAAAAGGAATTCGGAAAACTGGGTAGTCGAAAAGCTTGAAAGGGTTCCTTTGCCTTCCCCGCTCCGCTTATATTACCAGAATAGCTTTACATCATAAGCCTCAAAATATTTATCTTTTGTAACGTTCATAAGTTTTTCGGTAATTGCTTGTGAAATAATCATTCTGTCAAATGGATCTCTATGATGTTGTTCAAGCTTTAGTAAATTTTTAGTATGCTTTAAATTAATCGGTAATAACTCAATGTCATTATTTTCCAAGAAATTTTCAACGGTTTGAAAGCCGCCTTTTATTTCAAGTTTATCTAAAGAATACTTTATTACAATTTCCCAAATACTTGCAATACTTATAAAACACTTCTTATCCGGATTCTTTATTTTAGCAAGGGCATTATCTGACAATTGCTTATCGCCTGTAATAAACCATAAAAAAGCATGGGTATCAAGTAACAAATCCATTACATGTATACTTTAAAATCTTCCAAAGGATCATCAAATCCTTGTTTAATGACAATTGAATTTTTAGCATAACCAAAAATTCTTTCTTTCTTTACTTTTATTCCTGATGATTTTTTTTTTGTTTCTAAAAAATCAACAAAATCCATTACTTCTTTCTTCATGTTCAATGGAAGAGAACTTATTTTTGTATATAATTGGATATCTGTCATTTTGTTTGTCAGCTTCAAATATTAATCTTTCAAAGTTAATATATCCACATTTGGTATTTTAATAATTCTATCCATGTGTTTGGTTTTCGAATTGCAAAGATAGTAAATGTATGTCTTGCGCAAAATGCTTTTAATCTTTAACCATTTTCCTAATGCGGAAAACAAAATGAAAGAGATGCTAATCTTATTCCGATTTCCGTCATTCGACTTCCGTTTATTTTTGAATCATCCATACATTTGTTTTAATTCCACTTTAAAATAATCAGCTATTTGCTGCTTCGAAACAATTTCTTTAGGATGCAAATGCTCACTCAAAGAATTTTCAGGAATATCTTTGACATAAACAATGGTTTCGGAATAAGTTATTGCTGACAAATTAGGCAATAAAGATTTGCAGGTCGCATAAATTTTATTAAGTCCAATAACATATTTAGCCAAATAGTATAAATCGTAATAATCGCGTATTGTGCAACGTTGGGCAATTGTCGCCATTTTTAGTACCGCAATGATATCAACTGACGCTATTTTTAAAGTACCATAACTAAAAGTATAATCTTTAACCGGGAAAGGAATAAGTATAGCCCCTGTTGAGAAAAAGGTAACTTTTACTCCATCAATTAAAAAGTCAATTTGATAACCTGTTTCTTCCCGTAATATTTTATAATTTGAAAACAGATGCGCGATATTCCTTTTTATAGTTTGAGACGATATTTTTTCGCCATCAATAATAAAATCCAAATCCTCGGACTGCCGATGTCCCAATTGCAAAGCTAACGCAGTTCCTCCAACCAAAGAAAATTTCTTCATGAATTTTTCTTTAGCCAAAATCTGCATTACTTTAGCAGTTGCTTCCGGAATATTGTCAAATAATAAAGTCATTTACTTAATACTACATTACTTATAAAATAAATCCGTTTTTGCCATCTGCCAGTAGCCTCGATTATATTTTTCGCCTGTGTAATTTTTTCGTAAGGCATCAACTTAGTAAGCAAGAACATATCCTCTACATCACCATAAAGCAAAACCTGCTCAGCAATTACTTGATCGGGTAGCTCGGCATCCGGTTTGTAAGACCAAAAAATATGATGTGGAAAATTACTTATTTGCATTTATCATTATTTGGGAGTAAAAAAAGCAATTCTATTGTTTTGCAAAATTATTGTCTTTATTTCCAGAAACTATTCTCGATCGTTTCACCCCTTGGTGTTTTCTACAAATCATTTGCCTCACGATCTGTCCAGGTTCCCGATAAATAATCTAAATCATTATATCGTTCATTTTCAACGGTAATTTTTTCCGATCCAAGAGATTTTTTGATCATGGAGAGTACTAAAGTTCTAAGATGAATACCTTGTTTGTCGGACTCAAATTCCAAACTTTCAAAAATAATATTGTCCACATTAGGTATTTTAATAGTTCTATCCATGTGTCAATAATTTTTAGTTTTCGAATTGCAAAGATAATAAATGAGAGTGGCGTGCAAAATGTTTTTGTTCTTTAACCCCATTTCCAAATCTTTTTAGAGACTTCGATCAGGTCAACTTGGTCATTTGCCGTTTCTTTACTATTTTCAATCATACTTATATTTTATCGGAGATCGAAAGAGAAAATCCGAATTCCGGTTATTTCTAAATATTTAACTAACATCTTCTTGTTCCCTAAATTTGTTAACTAATGCGCTGGCATATTTAATAGCTTTCTCAGCATCCTCCATTAGTAAAGGTGATGATTTGTAAATTGAACGGAATAACTCGTTCAAATCATCCTGTTGGTATTCATGAACGATATCATTTCGCAATTCTTTAAGCCTTTTTGTTTGTTGAAACGAAGAAACCACACCTGTTTTTTCAAGAAATTCGATCACTTCAATCAATGTTTTGCCATTGTTCATCTCAACCTTATCAATACTTCTGTAAACTTTACCAGTGAGTATGTCCACCGTTCGCGCAAAACGGGCAGTAAGGGCTTCGAGAGCTTCAAAATCATATGGATCAGTAAATTCTGATTTTTTTACTATTGAAGCGCAACGATCAACGGATTGTTTGAGCCACTGGAGGGAGGAAGATAAAGCTTCTAAGCTTTCACCGAGCAATTCAATATTTACCTTTTCTTTGTTCATCCTTGGCTTATCAATATTCCCTCGTCTCTGGCCATACGGGCAAACGCTGTATCAGTGGATTTTTTTACCAATAAGTCAATTTTATGGTTGCCCAATCTATCCTTAAGGTCGATCCGTAGTGATATTTTATCGTCAAAGCTAATTATTTGACTTAGTACCAGCAAATCAATATCCCCACCCCGTGCATTGTCATCGATACGCGAACCAAATAAATACACTTCAGCAGCATTGTCGTATTGGTCAATAGTTTCCTTAATGGTTTTTATTTCGTAAGCGCTTAGTCGCATTGTTAAAAGTTAAAATCCTAAATATAAATACACTATTCAAGACATCATTACAAAAGTGCCCAAGTATTACCTTTTAATTTTCCTGTTCTGTATTTAGTATACTTTTATACATATTTTTTGAAATACAAACTAAAGTAATTGGCTACATCGGGGAAATAATTATTTCTCTCTATTTTAAGGGAAAAAAAGAAAGATTCTGCAACATTTTTTGTTCCTACAATATTGAATAATTCTTTTACCGTTTTCAAATCGCCATAATTCAAAATAGTTTCTGTTAAAAACGACAAACTAATATCGTCGAGTTTTGCAGGATTTATATACCAAAACAACGCTTTATTATCAATAATAAATGATCTTAGACGATTATCATCGGTCATTTTCTATACTATATTTAAATCTCAATTCAATCTTGTTTGTCTATTCATGCTAAATATACTCAATCTTTTTCCGGATTATAATCATTACTTTCTCTTATATTTTTACCATTTTATGGTGTTGACAATAGTAATAATAATTAATGACATAGAGGCCATAGCTGAACTTATACCCACCACTTCACCCGTTGACATTCCCTTTCTCTCTGTTTTTTTCGGAACAATTATTTCAGCTCCGGGTCCTATTCGAGGGTACTTGTTAAAAAAGAATATCTTTCTGGTTTGATCAATGGAACCGTTGGCATAAATAACGTACGATTTACTTTTTTTGGCTTCCTGTGCAAATCCCCCTGAGCGTGAAATATACGATCGAAAACGGTAGGATTTGTCGTATCTAACAGTAACCGGATAAATAACAGCTCCGCTTAAACGAACTGTTTGTAATTGCTTCGGTACTTTTAAAACATCGCCCTCCTGCATAATAATATCCAAATTAGAATGAGGGTTTGCCAATATTTTATCCAATTCAATTCCTATGGCCGTTTCGTTCGAAGTATAAATATCTTTGATCTTAACAGAATCTTTAGAACTTGCAATAATCGCTTTTAAGGCTGCCGTCCGCTTTTCGTCAACTGGTAATTGTCTCACTAAACTGGCTCCTTTTGGGTATGCTTCCGGAGTAAGACCTCCTGCCCTTTTAATGAGATCGGAAATGTGCTCAGTTTTTGTGGCAATACTATAGTTTCC
>JANXXY010000321.1 GCA_025350365.1 Bacteroidales bacterium
ATAATCCTTTTTAATATCAGTGTTCACGCCTATTTGCTTAAGTAAAGCCGGCGATGTAATTAGTGGTGTTCCTATCGTAAAATCGTTATAAGTCCAGCCATTTAAATAATAACCATGATTAAAATAATTATCAGGCTCACCAGCCTCTTTATCTTGCGCCCAAGACATCGATTGATCTGTTGTATTCAAATATTCATATATTACATTCAATAACCATTTTACATGCTTCAATTTAATTGATATGCCCCAAAGTCCGTCGGCCATATTGTGCCATCGCAAACCAGAGTTATCTTCAAAAATGGTTTGGTAATAAAAGGAAAACGAAGCCGGTTTGGTATCAACATCTAATCCAAAGTTCCGCGACCCAAGGTGGTTTCCTATCCGGTTACTAATTTCTCCTGGTATATTTGGGTTTTCCTTTATAAAAGCTGAGTCACCATCAACTTGTTTTGCCCGAAACACCACTAAATAATCTTTAAACGAGGAAGGTAATCTGCCAACATCCGGACTAATTCCTCCCCATTGTGCATAATGATGAAACCCAAAATGCACATGAACAGGTAGTTTCCCTCCTGCCTGCAAATAAATATACTTATGATGAAGCCATTCCTGCTTAACATATGCATCCTTCTCAAACCATCCATGGGACAAGGCTCCCTTTATTTCAAGGTAACCATTAGTAAAGGGCACAGGAGTATAATTAAGGATGCCGATCGTTATTTTTGGCATTGGCTGTGCATTGCCGGACCATAGTAACCCTCCGCTTGACAGGGTTGAATCCTGATCTCCCAGATATTCTTCTATTCGTCCTCCCTGAAGAGTTATAAAACGGTACTTTATTTTCAAAAAATATTGATGAAAAGTTGCTTTGTAATTTCCATCCACGCGATTAATGACATCTAATCCATAGGAATAATCAAATTTGTTTTTCCGAAGAGTATCAAATTCTGTAAAAATACCTGCCCGCAGCAGAACGCTGTTCGGCTTCACTGAAATAGTTCCGTATTTATTTGAGACTGCCCAAAAAGCAGCAGAATTTCCAGTACTTGTTACAAATGTACTAGAAAGGTTATAATGGAGAGTTTTATTTTGAGCATATGTTGCTGTCAAAATAAAAAAAAAGAATACTATTAGACTGTATTTTATTTGCATATTCAACATTATCATTTGGATTTCTAACTTTTCAAAACATTTACAAATGTAGGAGAAATTTTAGTTAAAATTAATCGCCGTTTTTGCACTAATCCTATTAGCATCTAACTTCAAGTGATGTTTATCGCCAACAAAATTGACAGAAAATCAGTTGTTCTCATTGTTCAATCGATATTATAAACCTGAAAATTTAATCATCTGCTACCATCCATTTCCAGGCGGGGATTAAGGGAATTCCTTCCAGTTCATCTTTCTGGTCAAGTGTTATAATCATTCCTTTTGTGCATCTGGTTTCATTCATAGCTGCTTGCAAACCTTGAATTTCGCGGTGCATGTTATCTGGTGTAATCTTTGCGCAAACTTGTATGGCCAGGATAATCTCTCCATTTTCTTTGATTAAAAAATCACATTCCGTTTTTCCGTTTTTGTAATAACTGATGTCGTTATATTTTCGACGAAGTTCTACAAAGACAGAGTTTTCCAGCATTCGCCCCGTATCTTTGCTAAATGATAAACTATTAGCAGAGGCCATAGCTGTATCGATGCAATAGGCCTTTTTTGCATTGGCGAGTTGTTTATGTATTGAATAAGAGAACCGTGGGATGAGCTGGATAAGATAGCTTTCCTGAAGGTAGTCACAATAGTCGATGGTCGTTCGGACTGATTTAATTTCAAGCGTTTTTGTGATGTTGTTATAGCTAAATTCTTTACCTACATTACTGAGTATGTGGACTGCCAACCGGAGCAGGTAATGTTCATTTTTTATGCCACGCCGAACGGCTATATTGCGCATAACAATATCGCGTAACAATGTTTGTAAATATTCAGGGTTGAGTTCCACAAGATATTCGGGGAAACCACCCTTTTCAACAAACTGGTTAAATGAATCTGCCGATGGGTTACTGCTCGTAAATTGCAAAAATTCCGTGTAACTAAATGGGAAAAGTTCAATTTGTGTGTAACGACCTGTTAAGTGGGTTCCCAGTTCACGGCTTAGCATGCTTGCATTCGATCCGGTTATTTGAATCTGTATGCCTCGCTCATTAGCAGCACGTACATATTTTTCCCAACCTTGTATGTTTTGGACTTCATCTAAAATAATCAACTGATTCCCGTTACGTTTTGCAATTTGTTCAATTTTATTAAAATCATTGACAATAAAGCCTTCTAGACGGTTATCTTCCAAGTTTAGCGTCAGGGCGTTATTATTCAGGTTGATTTGATTTAGAAAAGTACTTTTCCCACATCGGCGGATACCTGTTATCACCAAGATTCTGTTGGTATTGAAGGTAATCACCTTTTCACGGGTTACCATTTCTTTTAAAGGCCTGGTTTTTTTCTGATCATCAATTACTTCAACAAGTATTTCCCCGGTAATCATATTAAAATATTTTCTCAAAAATAACTTGTTTGTATTATAAATACAAATTTATATGTATTATAAATACAAATTGACTGAATTCGGATACAGGAAGTGCGATGTATCCATAAGACACTGCCGAAGCTGAAATTTTTACAGCAATTCCAATCAACTCAATTTTTACACCTGATTTTACAGTAGTAGCAGTGTTTCCGTTTTTCTTTTGTAACTGGTGATACTTGTAAGAACCAATTAAATGTTTACAAAGAGGTCTGCAACATTCACAACCAAATCGCCATTAAATATCGTAACCTGAACTGTATCACCGGGTGTAAACATGCCAATGGATTGATATTTTCCTTCATTACTTAATATAAAAACCGACAATACTCGTTCGAATGGGAAGACTATCCAATACTCTTTAACACCAGCCTTTCGTAAATGATGTATTTATCCTTTACATCCTTTTGGTTGCTTGAATGAGAAACGATTTCAACAATTCGCCTTCATGCTCAATATCCTCATCGTTTCGACAAA
>JANXXY010000329.1 GCA_025350365.1 Bacteroidales bacterium
TAGATTAATTTATATAGGTATCTTATACATAATTAGATAAATAACATTGTTATTATTGATTTTGAATGTGTTTTATGACATAAGGTTGTTAAACATATTAATTGATTTTCAAAATGGATAAATCTATTAAAATATGAAAAAACCGGTTGGTAAAAACTATGTTTGTTAGTAATTTTGTGAAGCAAACAGGAATGAACTTTTTCGGATTTGTCAAAATTCAGGCTCAAACGTAAAAGATGTAAACATTTGGGATTTATATTTTTGTAAAAATTTATACCTTTATTTAGTATGGCTTTGATTAAATCAGTGAGAGGTTTTACTCCGATTATTGGGAAGGATTGTTTTCTGGCAGAAAACTCAACAATCATAGGCGATGTTATCATAGGCGATGGTTGCAGTGTTTGGTTTAATACTGTTATTCGTGGTGACGTAAATTCTATTCGAATTGGTAATAATGTGAATATCCAGGATGGCGCAGTGCTTCACACATTATATCAAAAATCGGTGATTGAAATTGGCGACAACGTTTCAATTGCTCATAATGCAATAATTCATGGGGCAAAAATTTCATCGAATGTGCTGATCGGTATGGGAGCTATTGTGATGGATCATGCTATGGTTGGAGAGAATTCCATTATTGCAGCCGGCGCCATTGTATTGTCGAATACCATTGTTGAGCCTAATAGTATTTGGGGCGGTAATCCGGCAAAGAAACTGAAAGATATCGAACCTCAACAAACTGCTGATATGATTCAGAAAATTGCCAATAATTATAAGATGTATGCCAGTTGGTTTAAGGAAGAGTGATGTCAGGGGACATTTTCCAAAACTGACAGGGCTAAACATCTTTGTCCGTTTTTTATGGTTGTAGGCAAAGTAAATTATATTACAAAACAGAAAAATTATTTTTTTTAATTTTGAATCATAATTAATTCAAACAAATGGAAAATCTAATTCGATTCGATTGGGCCCTAAAGCGGCTATTGCGCAACAAAAGCAATTTTGGCATTCTCGAAGGCTTCTTATCCGAACTTATTGGCGACGACATCATAATCGAAAACATACTCGAAAGCGAAAGCAATCAGGAAACCAAATACGAAAAATTCAACAAAGTCGATTTGTTGGTAAAAAACTCCAAAGGCGAACTAATCATTATCGAAGTTCAGAATACTTACGAACACGATTATTTGCTTCGTATTCTGTTTGGTACATCAAAATTACTTATCGAGAATATGAATGTCGGAATGAGTTATTCCGAAATCAAAAAAATTATCTCGGTAAACATCGTTTATTTCGACCTCGGTCAAGGCTCCGATTATGTATATCATGGCACCACAAATTTTGTTGGAATACACAATCACGATACGCTAAAACTCTCAACAACACAACAATCGCTTTACAATACCGATCATGTCGCTAAATTATATCCCGAATATTATGTAATAAAGGTTAATCAATTTGATAAAGTTGCAACAAACACCCTCGACCAATGGATATATTTTTTAAAGAACCACGAAATAAAAGAAGAGTTCGATGCTAAAGGATTGAAACAAGCAAAAAAGGAACTCGATATATTAAAATTGAGCGATTCCGAACGCAAAGAATATGAGCATTTTGTTGAGCAAGAACGTTACGAGCAAAGTCTCATTATGTCAAATTACAAGGTAGGAAAACACGATAGTGCTGTTGCAATTGCAATACAAATGAAAAATGATAGCGAACCAATTGACAAAATAATTAAATACACAGGTCTTTCAAAATCCGATATCGAAAAATTATAGAAACGCCATTCGTTCGGCTTCGTTCGGTTGTGGTTTTACCTCAGTCGAATAAATCACAACTGGCTCAGCCTGTTTTAATTCAATCTAAACGCCCCAACAGCAATAAACTATAGGCAAACTGCACCAGCCAACGCGCCACCAAAGTTTTAGGGCAAGAGCCTGTCAGCCCATCTCACACCACCGCATCAAGCAAGGGCAGCACTTCAATTGAAAAGTTTGATTATATTTGTCTGACAAAGAATAAAAAAGACACTTGCTTTTCTCCCACCGCACCAGCTTCGTTGATAGGTTACAGCATATTTGGAAATGATTTAAAATTTGAATTACTTTTATGTATGCAAAACAAATAGTTCGGTAATTTTTCAACTTCTGCATTTTTTATAGAATGTAATACGTTGAATTACATAGAAAAAAAGAAATATTTCAATATATCTAAGTATTTCATTTTAAGAATATTGCTGAAAGTTTACCGAAGTGTAAGCAAAACAAATAGGCGATTAATTATGTAAACCACGATAATATGGGAAACATTGACACATTAGTAACCGAAACATTAATGTTTATAGCTCAAAAAGGTTGGACAACAAAAAACCAAGCTTTTTATGATTCACTATCACTATTTTTAGCAAAAAGCTTAAACGTCTCTTATGTTATAATAGACAAACTTATCCCCGAAGATAACGTTGCCGAAACCTTGTCATATGTTGCATTCAACGAAGTTAAAGCCAATATTTTCTACCCGCTCAAAAACACACCTTGCGAAAACGTAATGAATCGCAGCCTTTGTTGTTATGATAAAAACATCCAAAAGTTATTCCCATTAGACTCCATGCTGGTCGATATGAAAGCCGAAAGCTACATTGGCATACCACTTTGGGATACAAAAGGCGAACCAATCGGGTTAATTGCGCTGCTCGATACCAAAACCTTAGATAATGTAACCGAAATTGAAACTATTCTTCAAATTGTGGCAGTTAGAGTTGCTCACGAAATCGAGCGGAATATTTATGAGAATGAACTACTAGTAAAGAATCAAAAATTAGAGGAAAGCGAAGAAACCTATCGAATGCTTTACAATAGCATGAACGATGCTTTATTTTCCGCCGAATTAAATGAAGATGGCACATTAGGCAAATTCATTTTGGTTAACGATATTGCTTGTAAACGGCTGGGTTATACACGAGAAGAATTATTATCCAAAACACCCTCCGATATTAATTCTGAAAAAACAAGACAATTATTAGGCTTAAGAATGCAGAAAGGAATTAATGAAAAGAATATTGTAGTTGAATCCGAAAATGTAACAAAAGACGGACGAATAATCCCTATTGAATTAAGTACAAATATCGCCAGGTTTAGAAATAAAATCATTTTTAATTCCGTTGCCAGAGA
>JANXXY010000331.1 GCA_025350365.1 Bacteroidales bacterium
TTACAGGCAAGCCCATTCGTTTGGCAATGATTCCGCCCATGAGGTCGCCAAAATTTCCGGACGGAACCGAAAAAACGATTCCTTCGTTCATGTCTTTGGCCAAACGTGAGTAGGAATAAAAATAGTAAACCGACTGCGGCAGCAATCGTCCAATGTTGATCGAATTGGCGGATGAAAGCTCAAGATGATCGAGGTCATGATCGGAGAAAGCCATCTTAACCAATGCCTGGCAATCGTCGAACTTACCGTTTAAAGCAAGTACAGAGATGTTTTTATGAAGCGTGGTCATCTGTTTCCGTTGACGATCGGTTACTTCCGTTTGGGGATATAAAATCAATACGCGAATATTATCAAGTCCATAAAAAGCATTGGCAATAGCGCTGCCGGTGTCGCCCGAAGTGGCTGTAAGAATGAGCATCTTCCGGTTTTCCTGACGCAGAAAGTAATCCATTACGCGACCCATCATCCGTGCGGCAAAATCTTTAAAAGAAGCTGTAGGCCCCTGGTCGAGACGCATGATGTAATTTCGGTCATATACCTTTTCAAGTGGCACCTCAAAGTTATATGCGTCTGTTAGTATAGCTTTTAAATCGATGGCTGGGATTTCATCTTGCAAAAAACGACTTATTACTTCATAAGCAATTTCATGATACGCCTTGTTGCGAAACGCCCATATTTCATCTTTTGTAAATTGAGGTATATTGTCGGGCATATATAAACCGCCGTCGGGCGCTTGTCCCTTCAATAGGGCTTCGCGGAAACGCACCTTAGCGGATTGATGGTTAGTTGAATAATATAATACCGACATTTTATTTTAGATTTAAGAATTACTGATTTTCTACTTTTTCATACTTTTTACTACTTCTTCATATTTCTCTTTTGTAAACTCTGTAAGTTGTCTTATTTTAAAGTCTGCAAAATCGAACCGTGTGCTTAAAAAATTATGATCTTCGAGAACTGCCACAGTCGTCATCTGTGCCGATTTGGCTGCCAACATTCCGTTGAATGAATCTTCAAAAGCAAGGCATTTTGATGGTAAAACTCCCAGTTTCGCAGCCGCTCCCAAATAAACTGCGGGATGCGGCTTTCCGTGTGATTCATGGTCGGAAGAATGGATTACCTGAAACCGCTTTTTAATTCCGAATTTGGTAACTATCAAGTCAAGTAATTCTGGTGGTGAAGATGAGGCTAACCCAATTTTCAAGCCTTTATCTTCAAACATATCAAGCAATTGTGTTACGCCGGGGTTCATAGCACCATGCTCTTTCACCAGACGGATGACATTCGAAAACAGGCTTTTTTTAATTTCGTCAAACGAAATGTTGACCCATGGGTAGCGATGATACCAATAGGAGATGGACTCGTGAGTGCCAAGACCGGTAGTTTGCCGACACATATCGTCGGTAAGCGTGATACCAGCTTTAGCGTAGGTGATGATATCGGCTTGCCGCCAAAACGGCTCAGAGTCGATGATCACGCCATCCATATCGAAAATTACTGCTTCAAGCATTAAACTATTGATGTTAGATTGAAGATTTTAGATTTACGATTCAATGTCGTTTAATTAAGAAAATTAAACTCTGGCAGAACCTTAGGACTCTGCCAGGTTTCCAGGTTTTAGTTTGACCTTCCAAAGTCGATAGACCTGGAAGAGTCTAATAGAACCACTAACTAAACGGCATTGATTGACGATTGCCTAGATCAGTATCATTCGTTCAGAACTAAATTTTCTAATAAGGTCATTTTACGTAAGGCGCAAATTTATAAATTTTTTCATTGTAACTATCACACATTCGCCACCCTGATGATATCGGCAAAAACGCCAGCCGCGGTCACCGCATTGCCTGCTCCATATCCTTTAATAATCATAGGAAGTTCGTTATAACGCTCACTGGTAAGCACTACAATGTTATTGCTGCCTTCGAGATGGTAAAAGGGATGGTCGCTACCGATGGCTATCAGTTCAACACTGGCTTTTCCTTGATCCAGCTTTGCTACAAACCGCCATTTTTGGTTTTTCTTTTCTAATTCCTTGCGTTTTACTTCAAAATCTGCATCCAGTTTTTCAACCGAGGTCCAGAAATCGTCTATCGATCCCTTGAAACACGATGCCGGTATAAATGTTTTTATGTCAACATTCGATTTTTCAAGCGGATAACCCGATTCACGGGATAGTATAAGTAATTTCCGCAGCACATCAATGCCGCTGAGGTCGACACGCGGATCAGGTTCGGAATAACCCTTTTCCTTAGCCATACGAATGGCTTTGCTCATAGGTATTTCGGCGCTTATGGTGTTGAAGATGAAATTGAGTGTGCCGGAAACAACCGCTTCGATACGCAGAATTTTATCGCCGCTATGTATTAAATCGTTGATGGTGGTAATAATTGGGAGACCAGCGCCTACATTGGTTTCGAACATAAACCGCACCCCTTTTTTCTTGGCTTTTTCCTTCAGATGTTTATAGGAGTCATACGATTCGGAACAGGCAATTTTATTGGCTGTGACCACCGAAATATAATAGTCGAAAACTTTTGAATAGCAAGAAGCCACATTCTCATTGGCCGTGCAATCGATGAATACCGAGTTACGAAGGTTCAGTTTCGACATTTGAGTTACATAATCATCCAATTGAAACGGAACTCCTTTTGCATCCAATTCGTCGCGGTAAACGGCAGGATTAATACCGTCAGGAGTAATGTACATTTTGCGCGAATTGGAAATGCCCACGAGGTTTATTTTTAACCGCAACTCTTCCTGAAGTTTGCTTTGTTGCTTATTTATTTGTTCTATCAGGCTTTTTCCAACATTCCCGATTCCGATAAGAAATAAGTTAAGCTCTTTGTAATGAGAAAGAAAGAATCCTTCGTGAATGGCATTGAGCGCTTTTCCAAGGCTCACTTTGCGGATTACTATGGAAATATTCAATTCCGAAGATCCTTGTGCTGTGGCAATGATGCTGATACCGTTTCGTGCCAGCGAGGAAAAAAGGTTCGCCGAAATGCCGGGGGTATTCTTCATCCTTTCACCAACAATGGCGATGATGGAAAGATCGTTTTCAACAGTCACTTTTATTTCATCTCTCAGAAATATTTCGGTTTGAAATTCTTCCTCAATAGCTTCTTTAGCTTTAACAGCATCCGAGGGAGAAATAGCGATACTTATCGAAAATTCGGATGATGCCTGTGTGATAAGAATAACATTGGTTTTACTCTTGGCCAGCGCCCTGAATATCCGCATCGAAATGCCTGTTACGCCTACCATTCCGGCTCCCTGAATCGAAATGACTGAAATGTCATCGATGGACGATATGCCCTTAATGGGAGCGGAGTCTCCATTCAAATCCTGGTTGCTGATAATAGTTCCTTTGGCAGATGGATTAAAAGTATTTTTAATAGTAATGGGTATGTTTTTCTGGTAAACCGGGTGTATGGTTGGAGTGTATACCACTTTTGCACCAAAGTGCGATAATTCCACAGCTTCGGCGTAAGTCAATGACGAAATAGCATAAGCCTTCGAAACTTTTCGGGGGTCAGCAGTCATAAAGCCATCAACATCAGTCCATATTTCGAGAGCCGTGGCATTTAGTGTGGCAGCAATAATAGAAGCGGTATAATCCGATCCTCCGCGCCCAAGCGTAGTGGTCTCTTCAGCATCATTGCTGGCGATGAAACCCGGAATCACAGGTATGTGATCAATTAATTGAAAATATTGAATAATAAGATTGTCCGTAAGGTTGAAATCGACCCGTGCGGAGCCATAGTTGGAATTGGTACGAATGAATTTCCGGGCATCGTAAAGTACTCCTTTATCAATTACTTTACTAATAATATACGCTGAAAATTGTTCTCCAAAACTCAGAATCAAATCCTGTATTTTAGGAGTTAATTCGCGTAGCAGGTATACACCTTTCAAAATATCTTCGAGGTTCGACGACATTTCTTTTACGTGTGAAAATACCTCCGAATGTTTTTCAGTTGACATCAGTTGCTGAATAACATCAAAATGCCGTTGTTCAATGTTCGATAATTCGGTTTTGTAGTTTTCGTTGCGTTGCATTGCCAATTTCCCAAGTGTTACGAGTTGATCTGTTATTCCTTCGAATGCAGATACTACAACTACACAACTTTCCTGCTGCGACTCAATAATCTTTTTCACCAGACGTATATTTTCCGGTGAACCGACGGATGACCCGCCAAACTTCAATACTTTCATTATCAATGCAATGTTAATGGTTATAAAAATATAAGCACCATCAGTGATGTGCTCAAAAAGTAAGGGTAATTTTTTTCTGGCGTGAACGTAAATTACACTGTTGCGCTTTCGGCGGAAACTCCGGGTTCAACTTTTTTGATGAGACCTTGCAATACTTTGCCAGGACCAACTTCTACAAATTCGGTTGCGCCATCTTTCACCATATTTTTTACCATCTGTGTCCAGCGAACAGGAGCCGTTAGCTGTTCAATCAGGTTTTTCTTTATGGTGTCGGGGTCGCTGGTAGGCTGAGCATTTACATTTTGGTAAACCGGACAAACAGGCTTCAATATTTTTGTTTCGTCGATTGCTTTTTTGAGCTCTACCCGGGCAGGTTCCATCAATGGGGAGTGGAAAGCTCCACCCACAGGCAGGCGTATAGCACGTTTCGCACCAGCAGTTTTAAGTTGTTCACAAGCAGCATCAACACCGGCTATACTTCCTGAAATTACGAGCTGACCCGGACAATTGTAGTTAGCAGCTACAACAATCTCAGTTATTGCTGCACAAATGTCTTCAACAACTTTATCATCCAAACCAAGAACAGCGGCCATTGTGGAAGGTTCTGCTTCGCAAGCTTTTTGCATGGCAAGTGCACGTTTTGAAACCAAAACTAATCCATCTTCAAAGGAAAGAGCTCCATTGGCAACAAGCGCTGAAAATTCGCCCAAAGAATGACCGGCAACCATATCGGGTTTAAAACTTTCGCCAAGAACCTTTGATAGTATAACCGAATGAAGGAAAATGGCAGGCTGAGTAACCTTGGTTTGCTTCAAATCTTCATCAGTACCCGCAAACATCAGATCTGTTATCCGAAAACCAAGAATAGTATTTGCTTTTTCAAATAATTCTTTAGCCAATGGTGAATTGTCATATAGGTCTTTACCCATTCCTACAAACTGAGCGCCCTGACCTGGAAATACGTAAGCTTTCATTATATTGAATTTAAGTTAAACTGCAAAAATAATTATTTTTAGGAAATAACGATCTTTAATGCAATTCCACTCCAATCAGATGAATGAATTCTTCGCGTGTTCGCGGGTCTTTCAGAAAAACTCCGGTAAATGCAGAGGTAGTGGTTACCGAATTCTGTTTTTGCACCCCGCGCATCATCATGCAAAGGTGGTGGGCTTCAATAACCACAGCCACTCCAAGAGGATTTAATGTGTTTTGAATGCAATCACGGATTTGCATGGTTAATCGTTCCTGTACTTGCAGACGTCGGGAAAAAGCATCAACTACCCGGGCGATTTTGCTTAGGCCGGTAATGTAACCATTTGGGATATAAGCTACATGCGCTTTACCAAAAAAAGGTATCATGTGGTGTTCGCACATCGAAAATAACTCAATGTCTTTTACCAACACCATTTGTTGATATTCTTCCTTAAACATGGCAGAACTTAATAATTCATTCGCATTTACATGATAACCATGAGTTAAAAACTGCATTGCTTTGGCTACCCGGGTTGGAGTATCAATCAATCCTTCGCGACATGGATCTTCTCCAATATTTATTAATACTTTGCGATATTGTTCTGTTAAATTTTTTGTGGCTTTCGCGCTGAATTTATCAATACGCATGTATCCTTCGTCATCATCGAGAATAACCGTTTTCTTACCTGATTCTGATTTAATAGGTTTTTTTTCCATAATATTCTACAAAATTATTTTCAGTTTCTTCTATTTTAATACAATGCAATTCAATATTTAACGCAATAATATGTGGTTCAAGTTCCTCCCAAATTGCAATAGCCAGATTTTCCGAAGACGGTGTTTTA
>JANXXY010000353.1 GCA_025350365.1 Bacteroidales bacterium
TGAATATTCATAAGACTAAAAAAATTTCATAAATTTATCCATTTTCTGAAGAATTTGCTATATTATGTTAAACATAATTTTAAATTGTAAATTTATCTTTGCCGAAAAAAATTTTGATTGAAAAATGAGAAAACTAGCCAATTCTGAATTAAACAGGATTTCTGTCGATGAGTTTAAAAAAATAGATAAAACACAAATTATTGTCGTTCTTGACAATGTAAGAAGTTTGAACAACATAGGTTCTATATTTCGAACAGCAGACGCATTCAAGGTGGAAGCTATTTATCTATGCGGGATCTGCGCGACTCCGCCACATAAAGAAATTCATAAAACAGCTCTGGGTGCGGAAGACACTGTATATTGGGAATATTTTGATAATACAATAAATGCCGTTGAAAAATTAAAAATAAATAATTATTTACCAGTGGCAGTAGAGCAAACTGAAAATAGCATTATGCTTGAAAAATTTCCGATGGATTATCAGTTAAAATATGCACTAATATTTGGAAATGAGGTGAAAGGGATCGAACAAGAAGTAATAAACCTTTGTAATAAAAGTGTGGAAATACCTCAGTTTGGAACAAAACATTCTTTCAATGTTTCAGTTAGCGCTGGCATTGTTTTATGGGAGTGGTACAGGCGATTGATCTTGGGGATGTAACAAAAAAAAGGCGACCCTAACGAGTCGCCTTTTTTTATATCAATATGTAATTATTGTACAATCGATTTGAATGTAGCATCCTGAAAGTATTTTGCAAATTCTAAATCCTTAGCAGCATTGGCTTTCAAAGCGGCACTCTTTCCAACAGCTATTTTAAGATTTGTGAAAAGCATATCGGTGTTTTGTGTTCTTGCTCCAACAATTGCACGTAGGTAAGAAACAACAGCATCTTCGCTCTTAACACTATTAAGAGTTGATAAAGCCTGGTCGTTTTGTTTAATCAATAATTTAGCCAAGGCAGCATTTACTTCAGCAGCATTACCAAAATAATTAATTGCATCACTATATTTACCCTGAATTATTTTAATGATACCCAAGTTGTAACTAACAACTTCACCTGCGCTCATAGCAGCTGTAAATAAGTCTTCGGCTTTTTTCAAATCGCCTTCAAGTAAAGCAATTACACCTAAGTTATTTTTAACAATTTCGTTTTCTTTAATTTTTTGAGCGGCTTCGAATGCAGATTTTGCATCAGCAACCTTATTAAGCTTAATGTTAATATAACCAACATTGTTAATTGGTCTTACATCGGCAGGATACTTTTTGGCGGCAGCTTGATAAATAGCCAGTTTTTGATTGTCATCGGCAACCAAATTAGCAGCAAAAAGTGATTCTTCAACATCAAGTGAGTCTGGTTTTGATTGAGCCAATGCAACAAGTTCCTGATCTGATTTACCATTTAAAGTTACATTAACTGCAAGTTTCGAACGACGTAATTGTGGTAAAATTTTAACCTTCAATTCATCATATCCTGCAGAGATATTTTTTATTTCTTTTTCTCGAACACTTGGATCGGAATACATGGAAAGAACACGAAGAATCAGTTCTTTATCTTTTATATCAGATTTTTCCAATAATGCTTTAAAACCATCCCAGTCTTCAGCTGTAACTAAATATGTGAATAATTCATCTTTAACTTTTGAATATTTAGCTTTTTTGAATTCTTTCTCGAAATACTTGTTCGAAACGTCTTTTCTTTTACCTGCTAATTTTTCATTCAAATCAAGTGGTCCATCAGGTGATGCGTAAGAAGAAAGCTCAAGTCCTTTAATTTCTTTCTTAGGATCAGCATCTATCGCTTTTAAAGTTTCGTTGAATTTCTTCAACTCAGCTTTTTTAGTTTCTGATGCTCTGATATCAGCCTGATTGATCATATATTTAATGTCCGTTTCAATTTTCTCTGAAGTAGTACGTACATATTTATCTCCCATAGAAATAGCACGAGGGTCGATAACTACCAAATATTCAGTAGCAATTACACCATCTCCAACCTTTACAGCTGCGAAATCGGCTATGGATTTGCCTAGTGTAGCCTTCACTCGTATTTCGAGCGTTGATACCATCATTTCTTTTTTGAAAGATAAGGTATCGGAATAGTTATAACTTCCACCTTCAGTGTATTTAATTACCTTATTATTTTCCTTTACACTTTCGCCTTGAATCTTTATAGGCTTAAGGGCGGTTTCGCCTCCATCATATTTTAACACAGGAGTAACTTCAAGAACAGCTTTTTTGTTGAAATATTTAGCTGGAATCTTACCTGTTACAGCAACTTCAATTTTCCCACCTTTTACTTCAAGAGGACTAGGTGTAACTGAATAGCTAACGTTCTTAGCATTGTCTTTCATTTTGTTCAAACCTCCACAACTGCTGAGAACAATTACTGCTAGGAGGGTTGCAAACAATGAGATTTTATTATTTTTCATAGTCACGCGGTTATTGGTTTTTAACTATTATATTTTTAATTAATTTTCAATTCTGTAAATTTACTAATGTTTTTTAATAAAAAAAAACTCTTATGGTTAATATTACATTAATTACTTGATTCTAAGGAATTATCTTGCTGTGCTCAGAGTCTAATCGGTATCGAAATATTATCGTTAATTATTTATAAATCTGACTGTTAATTTATGTAAACAATCCATTGTATTAATTATATTCCCCCTCAATTATATCAATAGTTCGATAATTTTTCAACTTCTACATTTTAATAAAATGTAATACGTTGAAATACATAGAAATAAAGAAATAATTCAATATATCTAAGTATTTCATTTTAAGAATATTGCTGAAAGTTTACCGAGGTGTTGATATATTGTTGTTTAATAAAAATCATTTGCCCTTCTTATATTTTCAATTTCCAGTTTATGGACAGTCGTTATATCCAGGTTTATTTTATGACACGGTTCGCGTTTATAAATTCCCATTACATGATGATCCATAAAAGCAAAAAAACCTGACAAATAAATCAGGCTTTTTTGTTGATGTTTTATTCACTCCTTGGAGGTTGTCTCTTTTGGAATTCTGGTCTCTCATGTCTTTCATTATGTTCCGGACGTTCCTGTCTTTCCGGACGCTCAACATATCCTTCAGGTTTGGGTAACAATACCTTACGGGACAGTTTCATTTTACCGGTTTTCTTATCAATATCAATCAATTTAACTTCGAGTTCATCGCCTTCTTTTAATATTCCATCAAGCGATTGAAGATGTTTCCAGTCAACCTCCGATATATGGAGTAATCCGTCTTTTCCGGGCATCACTTCAATAAATGCTCCGAACTGAAGTATTGATTTTATTTTGCCTTTGTATATCTTTCCAATCTCCGGCACTTCTACAATGGCGTTGATACGAGCCAGAGCTGCATCGATCGATGATTTGTTTTCAGCAAAAATATCAATAACACCTTTGCTATCAATTTCCTCCAATACAATAGTGGCTCCGGTAACATTCTGAATTTCCTGAATAACCTTTCCTCCCGTACCAATTACAGCTCCAATGTATTCCCTTGGTATCGAAATCTGAACAATACGCGGTGAATGCGGTTTTAAATCTGCACGCGGTTCGGCGATACATTCGGTAATTTTCCCAAGAATATGTAAGCGACCGACTTTTGCCTGCTCAAGCGCTTTGGATAAAATTTCGTACGAAAGACCATCCACTTTAATATCCATCTGTGTGGCAGTAATACCTTTAGCCGTTCCGGTAACTTTAAAATCCATGTCGCCCAAGTGATCTTCATCGCCAAGAATATCGGATAACACAGCAAATTTGCCTGTTTTTGAATCAGATATTAACCCCATGGCAATACCGGAAACAGGTGCCTTTATTTTTATACCGGCATCCATTAAAGCCAATGTTCCGGCACAAACAGTGGCCATGGAGGACGACCCGTTGGATTCGAGAATATCAGAAACAATACGAATTGCATATGGATTTTCGGGAG
>JANXXY010000370.1 GCA_025350365.1 Bacteroidales bacterium
AAGATGTCCATATACTGTGGGATATTTTGCCAAAGGTTCCCCTGCTAAAGAAGCCGGTATTAAAGAAGGTGACAAAATTGTTAAATTTGAAGATAAAAAAATAAAATTTTTCGATGAATTCAAATCGGAAATTATAACACATAAAAATCAACCTGTTAATATTGGTGTACTTCGCGGCTCCGATACTTTGTTTTATAAATTTAAAGTGCCTTCTACTGGTGTGATTGGTGTGTATCTTGGTATTGAAGATAACTTTTTTGAATATAAAAAAATTAAATACGGTTTCTTTGCTTCATTCCCCGCCGGGATTTCGAAAGGATTCAACACGGTAAGTAATTATTTGAAACAGTTTAAGCTTCTTTTCGATAGAAAAACTAAAGCTTATGAATCGCTGGGAGGATTTATAACCATTGGTAAAATATTTCCGGGAGTATGGGACTGGCAAGCCTTTTGGAACCTTACTGCTTTTCTATCCATCATCCTAGCCGTAATGAACATACTTCCTATACCTGCCCTTGATGGTGGACACGTTTTATTTCTGCTTTACGAGATTGTTACGGGCCGAAAACCCAGTGATAAGTTTCTCGAATATGCTCAGATAGTTGGTATGGTGTTGCTTTTCTCACTTTTGATTTATGCCAACGGAAACGATATTGTGAAGTTATTTCAGAAATAGTTAACCCGGAATATATACGACTTAAGTTTCTAAAGTCTAAATCAACCCCAACTCCTTGAAAAGAAGTTGGGGTTACAAGTTAATAAATTCAGGTTTCGGATATTTCACTGAGGATACACCAACCATGGAAAGAAGCATCAACGCATTATTGCTAACTACATTGGGCATTGTCCTCGTTACTTGTGGTTTTGCTCAACCCCAGCAAACTACTGCAAAGATTGCCCCTGCTAACCCTGATATTTTCTACGAATACCGGTTTGCACTTCTCGACAAAAAAACCCCGCTTGAACTGGAATACAATGCCATGGTTCGCGGATATATTGAAAAATATACTACCGATCGCAGAGGTGATCTGGCTAAAGTACTAGGTCTGGCCAAACTTTATTTCCCCATTTTTGAACAATACCTCGATAAATACGATTTACCACTGGAACTCAAGTATCTGTCGGTAGTGGAATCGGGGCTCAACCCATTGGCAAAATCATCATCGGGAGCTGTTGGTCTATGGCAGTTTTTATATCATTCGGCTAAGATGTTTGATCTGGAAGTAGATTCATATGTGGATGAACGCCGCGACGTGTATAAATCGACTGATGCTGCCTGCCGCTATTTCCGATACCTTTATCAAACATTTCATGATTGGAACTTGGTTTTAGCAGCTTATAACGGTGGTCCCGGTGTGGTGCGAAATGCCATAGAACGCAGCGGCGGGAAAACAAACTTGTGGGAGATATTGCCATACCTTCCGGAACGTACACGGAACTATGTTCCGACTTTTTTGGCAATGAACTACTTAATGACCTACCCGGAAGATTTTATAATAGAGCCCATTGCTGCCCCTTTTACTTTTGAAAATATCGATACCGTATATGTTCGCTATTCAACTACACTAACGCAAATTGCTGAAAACCTGCCCGTTTCAATCGAGCAACTAAGGTTTCTTAACCCTGTTTATAAGCTGGATATCATACCTGAAACCGAAAAAAAACAAATACTCGTATTGCCTTCGAAGGAAGTAGCTGGGTTTCTTTCTTTTGAAAATAAAATTCTATCAACACAGGTTTCCGACTCAATTAAAAATCAAAAGCTATTTAAGGTTATGTACAAAGTCGAAAAGGGGGATTTTCTACATAAAATTGCCATGAAATATAATTGTAACCCTGCGGAAATCCGCTCCTGGAATCGCATGAATAACGATTTTATTTCGCCTGGACAATTACTGATTATTTGGGTGATAGAAAAGAACCATGAGTGACTGCTAAGGGCTGATGCATACAGTTTGTAACAATTATAATAAAATCTTCATATAAATGCCGGATAACCTAGTTTTTTATTCTATTGATAACACTTTTGATAATCCAAGTTTTATCTCGTCAAATTGTATCTCAGAAATATTTCCCAGCCTTTTTACAAATCTTTCTTGAGATACTGGCCGAACATGAAATCAATCAGCAGACAAATCCTTATTCAAACCATTTTTTGAATTTGACTCCAAT
>JANXXY010000426.1 GCA_025350365.1 Bacteroidales bacterium
AGCATCAATGGCTAGTTTGTTATCACCAAAACAAAACTTGCCTTTTTTAACTAAATGCCCAAGAATGTCCATAGTAACCGAGCCATTGATTGAGGCAGGGTCATAATTATGAGTATTGATGTAATTTATAAACAGGGGCGCCAGTTCCAAAGCTCTTTTGCCACAAACAAAATTAATTTCGATGGCGCTTAGGCAGATATTTTCGAGAAGTTTATCAACAAAAGGAGCATTGATCTCAGCCTTTTTACCAATGATAAAACCAATTGAGGTAATACCTTTTTTTAGAACTTCCAACGCTTTTTTGTTGGCTTCGGAAACATCCTTAACATTAATATCCTGGCGAATGTACCATTCATTCTGATTTATATTCTTTCCTCTTACAAATGGAAATTCTCCCGGGTTTTGCCTGAGGTAACCTAAAGCGTCAAGGTGTTCGTTACGATAGTATGGTTTGACGTTAAAACCTTCTATAGTTTTCCAAACCAATTTCTTATCATAGTCGGCACCTTTCAGGTCGGCAGTAATCTTTGCCTCCCATTCCGCAGTTGTTACAGGCGGAAATTCACTAAACAATTTTTTATTATCATCCGACATAATTTGACCTTTTAAAAAAATTAAACCGCAAAGTTAAGGCATTTTGCCTTATGTTATTCCAATAACATTATAAATATGCTGAAGGGCAGAAATGAATATTTTGACCCTAAGGGATTAAAAACCATTAAGGTGTTTACTTAAAGAAAAAAAGGTAAGTAACACTAAACTTCTCATTTATACTTCCTATAATTAATTGTTAATCATATTATTATTGATTAAACCTATCAAAATCAGCTCTTTTCGATCAACAAATCCAGCCATAAATTAATAATTTATTTTTTCTCACGGAAAAATCAATATCTTTATTCCCCTGATAGGTAAAGGCTAAATTGACTGCTACCTAATTGATTTCAATTTATTTAAATTATTTGGAGGTTTTTTTTATGGATAAGACTGTAATCTATGCGTTAATTTTGATTTGTATTATTCCATTCTATATTGTCGGCATGAGGCTTGTATTCAAAAAAACATTGATGTATAAGATTGGAATAATGCTTATTCCCATGATTCTAATTTCGTTTTGGCTGAATTTCTTTATTGGTGAAAAAGGATTTATACACCTTTTTTGGGGTTTACCGATAGTTTTAGGATTAATTTTTTTTACGTTTTATCTTATCAATAAGGATATTAAAGGATCAATAAGCAGCCTCTCGCTAAAAATTGAAGGTCTTTCCAAAGGAAGTGTAGATTTTGAAATTGAAAAAACATTATTAAACAGAGAAGATGAAGCCGGACGAATTGCTTTGGCGTTAGAAAAACATTTGCATCGGTTAAAGGATGTGGTTGGCAACATTAAAGATGCTTCGTCTCAATTGTCCGAAACCAGCGAAGAACTAAACTTTAATTCCGTATCCTTATCAAAAGGTGTAAATGAGCAGGCTGCTTCAACGGAAGAAATATCATCATCAATGGAAGAGATGGTAGCAAACATCCAGCAGAATGCCGAAAATTCATTACAAAATGAAAAAATAGCGTTACAGGTATTAAAGGAGATGAACAAGATGCAAAATGCCACAGACCGAAGTCTCAAAGCCGTTGAAATAATTGCGGAAAAGATTAATATTATCAACGATATAGCTTTTCAAACGAATCTGTTGGCTTTAAACGCTGCTGTTGAGGCCGCTAGAGCGGGAGAACACGGACGGGGCTTTTCAGTGGTTGCAGCCGAAGTTAGAAAGTTGGCTGAAAAAAGCAAAGCTGCTGCTGATGATATTCATCGCCTTTCGTCGGAAAGTGTGAATGCCACAGCAGACGCCAGTGATTTATTAAAAATTATTATCCCAGACCTTAATAAAACCACCAAATTAACTCAGGAGATTGCCGCTTCATCGGGCGAACAAAATGCCGGCGCCAACCAGATTAACACTGCCATACAACAATTAAATTCTGTTACTCAGGGGGCGGCAAGTACATCAGATAAAATGGCTCAGACAGCCGATCAACTTTCGTCTCAGTCAGGACAACTGTTGGAGTTGGTAAGCTTTTTCACAAATTCAAAATAAGTAATTTCGCGTATGCACTTAAAAATACACTATCCTGTTTATTTCAGATTTACAGTCGTTTCCAATATTTTTCATAAAAAAGCAGGGATAGTTTTTTTTTATTGAAAAAGATAATTATTTTTGCAGCCTCAATTAAACTTTTTAAGGAAGAACAAAAATGGCAAACCATCAATCGTCAGAGAAGAGAATTAGACAGAACGAAACACATCGGTTGGAAAATAAATATTATGCCAAAACTGCCCGCAACGCTGTAAAAAAACTCAGACTTATGACTGCTAAAGCTGATGCTGTAGCATTATATCCTGAAGTAGCATCGATGCTCGATAAATTGGCTAAGAAAAATGTAATTCACAAAAATAAGGCTTCCAACTTAAAATCGAGCCTTTCAAAATATGTGATAAGTTTAAGCTAAGAAGATATAATTCATTTATATTTCAAGCCTTTTCATTACGAAAAGGCTTTTTTTGTCATCCCATGAAGCATTTGGTTGCATCTAAAAATTTCTTACTTTTAGATTCTGAGTAATCAAACCTCTCATCATGGAATACAAAAATCTTAGCATCAAGGAATGGTCTCTTGAAGACCGCCCACGTGAAAAACTTCTTACAAAAGGCATTTCGTCACTAAGCGATTCTGAACTTATTGCCATTATTATTGGCTCAGGATCAAGAGATGAAAGTGCTGTACAACTTTCAAAACGTATTTTAGGGTCGGTTCAGCATAACCTCAACGAGCTGGGTAAACTTTCACTGGACGACCTTCAAAAATACAAAGGCATTGGTGAGGCCAAGGCTATCAGCATTGTAGCAGCCCTTGAAATTGGCAGGCGACGAAAATTGACGGAAAGTATCAATCGCGAAAAAATCACCTCCAGCAACGATATATATGAAATTTTTCATCCCATCCTTGCGGATCTCCCTCACGAAGAATTTTGGATATTACTACTTAACAGATCGAATAAAGTTATTGATCGTCAAAAAATCAGTCAGGGAGGCATTTCAGGAACTGTTACAGACATCAGGCTAATGATGAAAGCAGCTCTCGACAAGCTAGCCTCATCCATAGTGTTAACCCACAACCACCCTTCAGGCAACACAAAACCTTCAGATGCAGATATTTCGATTACACAAAAAGTAAAGGAATCGGGCAATGTGATGTCCATCAATTTG
>JANXXY010000007.1 GCA_025350365.1 Bacteroidales bacterium
CCCTCCGACTAACCATAAATAACTGATTGTCATTTCGAGAGTCTATAACAAAAAATTGGGGCATAATGCGTTGATGACAGTGAGTTAATTTATTATAAATGTGCCGGTTGCCTAAATCTGTCATTGGTACAAAGTGAGAAATCTCAAAGTCAAATTGTTTCTCGGTTACTATTGATTTATAATCATTATAAACTTCGATTCCCTAAAAAATAATGTAAAAAAGTTTGTGTTTACTGATGAATTATTTTGAATTTAAATTGTTTAATTTTGATAACGTTAAATATAAATTAAAAAAGTTTATGCAGTTGTTTAGATTTGATTTTTATTTGATTGGTATTTAATCTAAATTTAGATTTTCGAAATTCAAATTTTAAAGATAATAAAAACACCGATAATGGATCCTATAAACCTAAAACCGACAGTATCTTTAACAAAAAAGGCTGTGATTTTAGATACGAATCAGTTCCCAATAGTAGGTATCGGCGCCTCGGCTGGTGGATTGGAAGCATTGGAACAATTTCTGGGTAATGTACCTGAAAAAAGCGGAATGGCTTTTGTTGTTATTCAACATCTTGATCCTACACAAAAAGGGATGTTACCTGAATTGCTTCAGCGAATTTCAAAAATGGAGGTTTTTCAGGTAAAAGATCGCATGGTTGTGGAGCAAAACTGTGTTTACGTTATTCCGCCAAACAAAAGCATGTCAATATTAAAAGGAGTGTTACACCTTTTTGAACCAATTGAGGCCAGAGGGTTACGACTTCCTATTGATTACTTTCTATGTTCACTTGCCGACGACCAACTGGAAAATGGTATAGGAGTCATTCTTTCAGGTATGGGCTCAGACGGTAGCGCCGGTCTACGTGCAATTAAGGAAAAAAATGGCATAGTGATGGTGCAGAAACCTACCACAGCAGAATACGACAGCATGCCTCGCAGTGCAATAAATTCCGTGCTTGTCGATATTGTAGCTCCAGCCAACGAATTACCCGCAAGAATAATGGAATTTCTTAAACATATACCCGTTGTCAAATCAGACTTCGAGACAGAAATTCAATTTAAAAATTCGCTCGAAAAAATTATTATTCTCCTGCGGGCTCATACGGGCAACGACTTTTCGTTTTATAAAAAAAATACGGTGTACCGGCGTATTGAAAGACGCATGGATGTTCACAAAATTGATAAGATAACTACTTATGTGCGATTTTTGCAGGAAAATCCAAAGGAAATGGATATACTGTTTAAAGAATTATTAATTGGTGTAACCAATTTTTTTCGCGACGCTCCAGTTTGGGAAAAGTTGAAAGAGACGGTTATTCCAAATCTTATTGCAAACCATCCGGAGGGTTCAATATTGCGGGCATGGGTAACTGGCTGTTCTACCGGAGAAGAGGCATATTCATTGGCAATTGTATTTAAAGAAGTACTTGAAAAAATCAATCCTCGGGCAAGCATTTCCTTACAAATATTTGCTACCGATCTCGATAATGAAGCAATTGAAACAGCCCGAAAAGGTATTTTTCCTGAAAATATTGCTCATGATGTATCTCCAAAACGACTGAGCCGCTTTTTTGTAGCTACAGACGATGGTTATCGTGTAAATGCCGAAATAAGAGAAATGGTAGTATTCGCGAAACATAACATTATTATGCATCCTCCTTTTACCAAAATCGATATTCTTACATGTCGCAACCTGCTTATATACATGGATACCGAGTTGCAAAAAAAATTACTCGGTTTGTTTCATTATAGCCTTAACCCTGATGGCTATATGCTACTGGGAAGTGCAGAAACACTTGGAACGCAAAGTCATTTTTTTATACCGGTGGATTCCAAATTGAAAATATACAAACGCTCTATTACTGCATTAACACTAGAATTGTTTGATTTCCCTTCATCTTTTTCAAGAACTCAGCAATCTAATTTTGAAAAACAAATACCTTCTACGTCAACACTGAATGTTCAAACACTTGCCGATCAACTTTTGTTACAGCATTTTTCACCTCCCGGTGTTTTAGTAAATGAAAAGGGCGACATCATTTATATCAGCGGGCGCACGGGAAAATACCTGGAGCCTTCAGTTGGTAAAGCAAACCTGAATATTTTTGCTATGTTACGCGAAGGTTTGCGCAACGAATTTCCTATTGCCTTCCGTAAAGCCATATTGAAAAAAGAAGTGGTTATTTTGAACAATATCAAAGTAGGTACAAACGGCGGTTCGCAAACTATCAATATTACGATTCAATGGCTTAATAAACCCGAGCCTTTAAACGGCATGGTAATGATAATTTTTAATGATGTACCGGCTGTTGCTGACAACAAACAACTATCGGTAAAACAAAATAAACCATTAAAAAGTAATAGGGAAACTGAATTGGAGGAAGAGATATTGCGAACGCGAGAAGAGGTGCAGAACACACTCGAAGAAATGCAAACATCTCAGGAAGAACTGAAATCGACCAACGAGGAATTACAATCGACCAATGAAGAACTGCAATCAACCAATGAAGAACTTACCACTTCAAAAGAAGAAATGCAAAGCCTTAATGAAGAACTTCAAACAGTGAATGCGGAATTGCAATCGAAGGTTGATGATTTTTCGCGGGTAAACAATGATATGAAAAACCTGCTTAACAGCACTGATATTGCAACCTTATTTCTTGACAAAGAATTGAATATTCGTCGCTATACCAATCAGGCTACTAAAATTTTTAAGTTAATAAAAAGCGATATAGGCAGACCATTTACCGACCAGGTTTCCGACCTTATATACCCCGAACTAGCTGCCGATGCCCTCGAAGTATTAAGAACCCTTATATTTATACAAAAACAAATTTCAGCCAAAGACGGGCGATGGTTTTCCATTCGCATTATGCCTTATCGCACATTTGACGACAGAATAGACGGTCTGGTAATCACGTTTGTAAACACCTCCGATATCAAACAGTTGGAAGTAGAATTACACGAAACAGTACAGATGCACCATTTGCTTTTAAATTCATCCTCCGATGTAATAATTAAATTATCAATTAATTGGAAAATATTGGAGTTTAATCTCGCAGCCGAAAAATTTTTCGGTAAAAATCATGCCGATGCTTTAAACCAAAATTTTATTCAAATGTTTGTTCCTGAGCTAATGCGGAAAAATGCAGAAAAACAGTTGAAGAAGCTGTTTAATGAAACGCCCGATAGTAAATTTAAAATGGAGGTAATAGCTGATGGAGGTAAAACGCCAATTGTTGAATGGTCAGTACATATGTTGCTAAATAACCTAAAAATGCCTGTAGGAATGATTATGATTATTAAAAAATCGGAATATGAGTGATGAAGAAATAGATTTTACTAACGCGAAAATGCTACGACTAAAGGCCGAAGAGCAACTAAAAGAGAAGCAAAAATTATTAGCTAACCCACTAAATGCTTATGACCTGAAAAGAATGATGCATGAACTGCAAGTACATCAGATTGAACTGGAAATGCAGAACGAAGAGTTGCATAAGGCATATGATACTGCTGAAATTGCTCTTAAAAAATATACCATGTTATATGATTTAGCTCCCGTTGGCTATTTCACCCTCAATTTAGAAGGTGATATCGTTGACCTTAACTTTACCGGTGCCAAAATGCTTGGAGATAGACGTTTTAGTTTTATAAACCGCAACTTTAAACTATTTATTGCTGAAGATTCACTACCGGAATTTAATAATTTTTTTCAACTAATCTGCACCACTAATGCTAAAGAATCATGCGAAGTGATGCTAGAATATGGCCATAATCCTTTATGTTTTGTTTACATGGAAGGAATATCTAATTGCGATAACCAGACTTGCCTGTTATCAATCATTGATATTACAAGATTTAAAAAACAGATTAATCTTTAATATAATACTTCGGTATAATTATTTAAGGTATTGATAATGAGTGCAATTTCAAAAACAAAAATTAAACGTAATTAATTATTATTCAATTATTTTCAAATTTTCAAATTTTCAAATTTAACGAAGTGATGTTAATAAACACCTGTTTTAATATGAAAATTATTGGCTTATTTAATTTAAAATTATGAAACTCTTCATCCAAAATATGGTAAGTAATCGTTGCAAAATGATTGTGAAATCTGAACTTAAAAAGCTCGGGCTGCATTTTATATTAGTAGAGTTAGGTGAAGTGGAAATTTTTGAAAATATTTCTGAGGAACAGCAAAATATACTAAATGCCGGCCTAAAAAAAACAGGGCTAGTATTGATGAACGACAAAAAAGGTATATTAATTGAAAAAATAAAAAATATTATTATTGAATTTGTTCATTATTCCGATGAAAAACTGAAGATAAACTTTTCCAATTATTTAAGTGAAAAACTAAATTACGATTACACCTATTTAGCCAACATTTTTTCAGAAAAACAAGGTACTACCATTGAGCATTTTATTCTAAACCACAAAATAGAAAGGGTAAAGGAATTACTTATTTACGACGAATTTAACCTTACCGAAATTGCAGACAAATTGCATTATAGCAGTGTTGCACATCTATCCAATCAATTCAAAAAAATTACAGGATTAAATCCTTCACAATATAAGAACCTCAAGCTTAGAAGTCGAAAACCACTCGAAAATATGTGATCACAGAATAGATAAGATAAAATGAAAATTGTTCTTGTTTTTGTATCAACGTTAGATGGAAAGGTAACAAAATGGGGCGATCCACATGTAAAATCCTGGTCATCACAAAAGGATCAGGATTATTTTAATAAATTATGGAATGATGCCTCTCTTATTGTTATGGGTAGTAATACGTTTATTGCTGAACCGTTTATACCTTCTTTGAATCATCTGCTAATTGTAATGACCAGACATCCTACTAAATATAAAAACGATGAGGTTTTGGGTCAACTTGAATTCACTAATAAATCTCCTGATCAACTGGTCAACCGTTTTGAAAAAAAAGGTCATGAACTTATGATTGTAGTAGGTGGTGCACATATAGCCACTTCATTTTTAAAAAAACAACTAGTGGATGAAATTTGGTTGACCATCGAACCTAAAATATTTGGATTAGGAGGTAATTTTGTAATCGAAGAAAAGCTTGACATCAATCTGCGATTAATCAGTTTTGAAAAAGCAAACGATCAGGGAACTTTAATCACTAAATATGAAGTGCTAAAGGATTTATAACAAATTCAAAGGGTGTATGGCAAAATTTCTTTAATAGCTAGTATTTGTTAACCCAACCCCTTTTTAAGGTGTAGCCGTCAAGTTAATATTCATAAATAATTGTAAATCATATATATAATCCATTTATTAAGTTTTTTTCGACCCCAACCCCTTAAAAAAGGGGCTATAACAGTCCCCGATGAATTGGGAGTCTTAAAATAATACTTACATTTCTTGACTTAGAAAATAAAAAAATTGA
>JANXXY010000015.1 GCA_025350365.1 Bacteroidales bacterium
CGAAAAAAGTAACCAAAACTTAACGAAGTGATCTCTTGAACACCTATAAAAATAAACATGAGGTGAATAAACTCTGACCGGCGGAACTCATTCCGTCTCGTTCCTCGACTTCATTCAAACAGCCGCCAATCAATATATGGAATTTTTATTTGATGCTTCGCAGCTCATTTACAGTCCCATCGGGGCGGCATTATGGTAGCATCCATTATTTGTCACTTTTTTGCCGAAAAAAGTAACCAAAACTTAACGAAGTGATCTCTTGAACACCTATAAAAATAAACATGAGGTGAATAAACTCTGACCGGCGGAACTCATTCCGTCTCGTTTCCTCGACTTCATTCAAACAGCTGCCAATCAATATATGGAATTTTTATTTGACGCTTCGCGACCCGTCCTATTCATAATTCAGGGTGCCTCTATGCGGCTATTTCAACAAAATCTGAAACGGGAATTTTGTCGTTCACCCAACTCATCCGCACTAAAAATAATGAGATAGGTTGCCTGAAAATAACAATTTAATGACATCCAGCTTATACCAAAGTTTTGCATAAAGGCAAAACAGTACTGATATACAAGCAACAAAAGTCAGTAACAATCCCAAATACTTACCGCCGAAGGACCGGCCTTTTCTTACAATTTTCGCTGAAAGTGCATTTAGCCAATCCTCCATTTTAGTGAATAATGGATAAAAAATTAGTACCATGATTCCCATTTCAATCAAAGTATATGTGAGAGGCTTGTAATGGGTCTTATAATTAATCATATAATTTATTAAATAAGTAGTTAAAATATTGATAGTTAGAATAGTGATGGCCGCAATAACCAGTTTAAATAATTTACTGTACATAGATTATTGAATTTATTAAATTTCAAAATTAGCAAAAAGAGAGTTATGTACTTTTATTTTATCTAGTCGAAGAAAGTTCGATTTTTTGAAACTGATTATTCGAAATAAACTAATCGATTAAGGGACTAAAATACATGATGATAAAGGATAGGTGATAATTAATAGACTAATTATCAAAATTTATCGGTCGATAAATAGTTGATTTTTTCAGGTAAAAAATTACCTTCACACAAACAACTGCCAAATTGTTAATAAAACTATAACTCTCCCAGTTACTAAAATTAAACAAAACTTTATGAAAATCGCAAAAACAGGCCTGGCTTCTTTTCTCCTATGTATATCCACTCTTGTGTTTGGGGGTGGTATAGTTACTAATACCAACCAAAGTGCTTCATGGGTACGAATGCTTTCGCGCGACGCATCACGAGATATAGATGCAGTTTATTTTAACCCTGCTGGGCTCACTGGATTAGATAATGGGTTTTATTTCTCCTTAAACAACCAGTCAATTTTTCAGAAAAAAAGCATCGACAATAATTACCCATATCTTAATTCAAGTGAGTATATTGGCAATGTTTCGGCACCTTTATTTCCAAGTTTTTATGCTGCTTATAGTACTGGAAAATTTGTATTTTCCGGTGGTGTGAATATTATTGGTGGAGGCGGTAGTGCAACGTTTAACAGAGGTTTACCATCTTTCGAGATTGGGATATCCGATCTGGTTCCTGCACTATCATCCAAAGGAGTAACAAAATATAGCTCAGATGTGTATTTTAAGGGAACTTCAATTTTTTGGGGAGGACAGGCAGGTGCATCATACAAAATTAACGATATAATTTCGGTTTATGCAGGAGGAAGATACGTAAGTGCCTCAAATACATATCAGGGACATTTAAATAACAATACCATTTATTTCGGTTCCACAGCAATGCCTGCTTCAACATTTTTCACCACTGTTGCCACACAGGCAGCAGGAGGGGCAAATGGACTTCAGCCTTTGATTGATGGGGGCGCTGGTAGTCTTACTTTGGCTCAGGCTCAGGGCGCTGGAGCAATTACTGCACCTCAACGAGCAACTATTGAAGGCGGGCTTGCAGCTTTAGGCATTCCTATTACATTACCCATTAAGCAATCCCAGGCTGCGTTTAATTCTGCTGCTGCCGGTTATACCAATAAAGCCTTTTTGTTATCTGATCAGGAAGCTGATGTAATACAGACTGGTACCGGATTAACTCCGATTATCGGGTTAAACTTTAATCTTATGGAAAGTAAATTGAATATAGGATTAAAATATGAATTTATTACCAAACTGACACTTCAAAACAATACAAAAAAGGACATTACTACCGGATTCGATACCGATGGAACGCCTATAACCCAATTTCCCGATAAGGCCAAAACAGCGTCGGACATGCCTGCCATGCTGTCAGTTGGTGCATCATACAAATTATTTAACAACTTTAGGTTGGCCGCCGGTTTGCATTATTATTTTGACAAATCGGCAAATTATGGCCGGTCGGCTAATGGTGTGGTTGTTGAGAATAAATCTGTAATTGATAAAAATTATTATGAGGTTTCTCTGGGCATGGAGTATGATATTAATGAGAAAATTATGTTAAGTGCAGGCTATCTGCTTGCACAAACCGGTGTAATGGTAGGTTATAATACTGATTTAAGTTATAGTCTAACCTCCAATTCGGTTGGTTTTGGGGGCAAAATTGCAGTCGCTCCCAAACTGGATGTAAATATGGGTGTTGCATATTCATTTTATAACAGTGGGGAAAAAGAGTTGACTCATACAATAGCAGGCAGTGCTAGTCCTATAAATTTTAAAGAAAGTTATTATAAGGATAATTTGATTTTTTCAATTGGATTTGATATCAAGTTTGGTAAATAGTTATTATGAATATTTCA
>JANXXY010000020.1 GCA_025350365.1 Bacteroidales bacterium
CCGATGGTACAAAAAATGAATCCAAACTTAACCCAATATGTCACAGGCAAAGCTATTGATGGGTTATTTTTAATGGTTGCGAAGGAAGAGCTGAAAATTCGTAAGGATCCAAAAGCACAAACAACGGCTTTGCTTAAAAAAGTGTTTGGAAAATAGTGAATTTTTTCAATCGTGTACAGAGTAATTATTATTGTATCAATAAAAAGGTTAAATTTATTGAGTGCAAAATCATATTAACTAATTACGATGACTATGAGTACTTCCCGAAGAACATTTTTAAAAGCAAGCGCAATGGCAGTGGTTGGTACCGCATTATTGCCCAAATCAGTTTTTGCGGCCGGAATTAACAAAGGAATGATTGGTTTACAGTTATATTCCGTAAGAACGGACATGTTAAGAGATCCTCTCGCATCACTAACCCAATTGTCTAAAATAGGCTATATCCATTTGGAACATGCTAATTACATCAATCGAAAATTTTATGGTTATTCTGCGTTGGAATTCAAAAAAGTATTGGATGGTTTGGGCTTAAAAATGCCGAGCGGCCATACTGTGATGGCAAAACAACATTGGGACGATGAAAAAAAAGATTTCTCTGATAGTTGGAAATATACAATAGAAGATGCCGCCACGCTTGAGCAGAAATATGTAATCAGCCCATCAATGGACAGTAGTATGTACAAAACATACGATGATATGAAACGCTACATGGATATTTTTAATAAATGCGGCGAATTATGTAAAAAATCGGGAATGAAATTTGGCTATCATAACCACGATTTTGAGTTTAGACAAAAGCTTAACGACGAACTGCTTTTTGACATTATCATGAAAAGTATTGATCCAAGCCTTGTTGCGCTGCAATTGGATATTGGTAATATGTATAATGCAGGCGCCATCGCTATGGATATTGTAAATAAATACCCGGGCAGATTCGAGATTATCCATGTAAAAGATGAAATTCAGGCAACTGGAGGGAATGATAAATTTGAGAGTTGCATTCTGGGTGAAGGAGTTATTAGAACTAAGGATGTTGTAGATCTCGCACAAAAACTTGGTGGCACCACATGTTTTATTATTGAACAGGAATCGTATCAGGGAAAAACGCCAATGGATTGTGTTAAAGAAGATTTGGAAATCATGAAGAAATGGGGATATTAAAAGATCCCATTTCTAGTAATTCAAATTGATGCAGGGATATACAAGAGCTATGTTGAAATAAAACTCATACGTGGCTTTTTTTACCCAGCAACCTTAATGACTTGATTTATTGCGCAATAAAAATATATGTGATGTAGCCGTTTTGCCTATCAGGAGACACGGATTTTTCGTTAAAACGTGCCGTTAGGGCAGCTCGTTTTGCAGCTTCTAATAAACATTCGTCGGTAATTTGCGATTTGGCATTATCGACCGAGGCCGAAATTACATATCCACGCTTGTCCACCTGAATGTTCATATACACCTTACCGCTTCCCTGGCATTGGTATACAGGTACCGGGAAATAGGTGTGCATTCGCCCTTCCAGAAAATAACTTACGGTGGTGGCTCCTTTAAAGAAGGTTCGTTCCCCTTTTGAGTTAGTGGAGAATTCGGTTTTTTTCTGAGTTACAAGCGCTTCTTTATTCTCAACCTTTTTTTCCTTTTCGATCGATTGACGTTGATCGTCTTTAATATTTAATTCATTTTTAATGTCGGTTACCATTTTATCAATCGACTTCTGGGCATCAGGGTTTGCTTCGTTCACAGGTAGGTTGTGTCCAAGATATTCCTGCTGCATATTTTTTACAAATTCTTTCTGTGAAAGGGATTTAATCTCTTCTTTTTTTTGGTCAATTAGCTTTTGAAGTGCTTCGGGATCGGCAAATTCAATTAGCACCTCTTTATTTTCCTTCTTTTGCTTTAAGGTACCGAATTGCATTACAAGAAATGCGGTTATTATAAGTAGGTGGAAAATAATGGTAGTTAGAATCCCTATTTTGTGTCTTTCAATAAAATCGAGCACTATTAGCGTGTTAAATGATTGATCGCAAACTTACACGAAACGCATATGTTTTGCAAACGGAAAATAAATAAAAAATAAGAGAGTAGGAAAGAAGGCGATTAATAATTTCCCAGATCAATCCTAAACAATAGTT
This sequence comes from Bacteroidales bacterium, assembly GCA_025350365.1. Taxonomy (GTDB): domain Bacteria; phylum Bacteroidota; class Bacteroidia; order Bacteroidales; family JAAUTT01; genus JAAUTT01. The sequence goes on from JANXXY010000020.1 coordinate 2,136, forward strand.
GTGTTGTATATTCACCGGTTTTTGGAAAATAGATCATTCGAACACCGGCATTTATTGGGAAAAGAATCCGGAACAAATGGAAATCGGCTGTCAAATCAACCCCTGTGCTTGAGAGGGTTTCAGTGTTTCCGTTGTATTTAATGCTGTTGAATGTATATACGCCATAATTATTGTTTGCCAGATCTAGAAATAAATTGCTGCGAATTCGTTTCAGATAAAACAACGAACCCAGGTCGAAATCGGGGTAAGCGATAGGAAATGTATAATCCAACGACAATGTTTTAAGCTGATTAGTTACAAGTAGCGGGTTGTGGTTCAAATAGCTTAATAATGATGGAAATCCCCTTGGAAATACAATTTGAGTGGAATTAACAAAGTGCATAGATTTATTGTTTTGAATTGCACCTGTAATCTGAAGGCTGTGATGTGGCAATAAACCCGGCATATAAACCCGGCTTCGAAGGTAATATAGCCGACCAAATTGGGTATTTTCAAATGGTGTATAATAATATTTGGCAGATAATGTTACGCCGCATTTCGGAGCCAAATCCCGTGCAGATATTCTTAAATATCGGTACGTATAAAGGTAGTAACTTATAAAACTCATGCCCTGTTGATACGAAGATACATCAGGATAGTAAAACAAGTTATTCTTATAATTTATTTCCACGCTTGGTGAAATACCAGTCGCATAAATTCCCCGCGTTAAATTTAAAGGTAGATAAATTCTGGCCGTTAGATCCAGTTTATTGTTTGAAATGGCAGGCTTTGTAATACTGGACGGGCCACTATATATGGATATGGGACCTCCATAGGTAGATGATAATTCAATGATAGGAAATAAAGCCTGATAAGAGATTTTTGCTTTCACAAAAGAGTTTTCCTGATCGAAAGCATATCCGGCAGATGCAATACAGGTACCAAGCTTATCCTGTGAAGTTAGAGATACACCCGGCTTTATGAGGTTGTAATCGAGACTTAAATTGTCATAATCATAATAGAATGGAGCCCAACTGTGTACATTTAATGTATGTGCCCATTTCGAGTAAGTTTTCACCGGGTATTTGGTGATGGGAATAACACTATCCTGAAGGTTAAATCCTTCCTGCTTTGCCAAACTTTCGTAAAGTTTTGGTGATTGATCGGTAAAATGTGTTATTCTTTTCCAGGAAGTGGGACTGAATTTAATTGAAACAACATCGTATCCATGTGAAGAATATTCAGCAAAGAGCAAAGTCTGATTCTTCGTTGACATTTTAGGATCGAAAGCTCCAAACTTTGAATTGGTGACCTGCCAAAGCGAATATTTATTTTTTGATATAGCGTATATGTTATTGGTTCCATTTAAGTCGGCTGAAAACAGCACATAAGCTCCAGCATCGGTGGGCGAACTAATATCCCGAAAGGTTGGTGGATACAATTCTTCCCATGTTTTGGAATAAGGAAAATAGCGGCGAATCGCTTTTCCATTTTTCCCTAATGAAAGTAATAAAATCGATTTCCCATCATTTGTCCATTCGGGTACCTGAAGAAACTCGTTTGCAGGCGAAGCAATTTTATCTAATTGTTTTCCTGAACCTGCCTCAAGTATGACAAGCGAATATTCATTTTTTAAGGATATTTCTACCGTCGCAATTTTGGTTCCATCGGGCGAGAGTGATGGGGAAAAATAACGGCTTTGATTTGAAATCATTTTTATCTTTCCCGATTTTAAATCACCTACTTTGATACACGAAAAACTGCGATTTTGCCAGCGAATATCTGGAATCTCCTCGGCCCACACATATTTTTCGTGTGCAAAAGTTATTTTGTCATTATAAAAATTACCGGGCATATGAACGCTCGATTCTTTACCCGATTCATCAAGCAATATAAATTCTTTTAATTGATTGATTCCTGATTTAACCACAAGCAAAATGGAATCGTTGATAAATTGAGGAAATCGATAATTAGTATAATCCTTTTTCGAATTCCGGTTCCACTGTTTCAAAGAGTGTGAAGGTATGTCGTTTATGTGTAAATTCCATTGTGATTTCAAATCGGTAAAAGCAGATATATAAAGCTTTGGAATTTTTAATCCGGTTTGTTTTTTTAAACCGACAGGAAATGGGAATATGGGATATGGATTACGGGCAACAAAATTTAGAGTTTTATTATAAATATCCGACCCATATTTTTGCCGCGACCATGCGACCAGTGGATAACCCATATGGTAGTAATCGGGTACATAATTTTTGTATGATCCCAGAACAGCTTTTTCGTACGAGAATAATTTGTGTTGATTCGTAATTAAAGCTTTCATTTCCATCTCAAAGGAAGCTGAACGTCCACGCCCTGAATTTGTAAGGGCTGTTTCGGTTGCCACAGCATCTCCTTCCAAAAACCAGCGTGGCAGATAACCTGATATACCTCCAACTATTTGTTCTCCGAAAATAATACGGCAAACCTTAGTAATTCCCTGATCTAACTTATCTATTTGAACCACATGCCGAAGTTCATGAACCGCCAACTGATCAAGCCAGTCCTGAGAATAATTATCCTGAGGCGGTGTTGTGAAAAGTTCCATTCGTTTAGGAGCCCAGGTAACCAATCCATTTGAAAATGAGGACTGGCTATGCAGAATGACTGATATTTTTTTAGGTTTGTGATTCAATGTTTTTGAAACATGGCCGTAAACATACTCAAGCGTATTTGCAAACCGATTGGCCTCTGGTTCAAATTCAGCAGGAAAAATAACCTGAAAATTCGGAGTATTGATTTGTTTCCAGTGCATAGAGGAGGGATCCTGACCAGATTGGTAGAACTGTGCAAAAACAAAAGAAGGCAGAAATAAAAAAAAATACGTGAGAAAAGTCCTGTTCACAGTTTGGTTATTATTCAATATTAGATTGAAAAGTAATCGATTCGAACGAACCGTGAACTATCAACCACCCGCTTTCTTTGCCTTGTAGCCCATACCAATCAATAATAGCAGAATTTTATCACGAAAGTCACCTTGAATCAAAATTTCACTTTCTTTTGCTGTGCCACCTACACCACATTTCGATTTTAATGTTTTTGCCAGAATTTCCAGATCTTCTTCCTTACCAACATACCCGGTAATCAGAGTAACTATTTTACCTCCACGATTTTTCTTATCAAGCATTACACGCAAATCCTGTTGCTGAGGAGGAAGCGTTTCC
>JANXXY010000041.1 GCA_025350365.1 Bacteroidales bacterium
TGAAACTAAGTTGACTATAGTACTTTTGACTATAAGTATATCCCAACCTCCCAAATACCGAATTAATGCTACGTTCCTGAGTTTGTGCAGGTGTATTGTAACTTCCCGGATCAATTTCCGTATCTGATTCAGGAAGACCCAAATCCCTGTCGGTATACTTTTTCCTTATCTCATTGGCATTTCTGGTATACGATTCATTTGATACACCAAGCAAGCCAGTTACATTATGTTGGTCGAACGTACGATCGTAATCCAGCAAAAACTGAGAATTCAAGGTGTATTTTTTTTCATTATAATCTTCAGTTCCTCTTGTCTGGTTTGCAAATGAGGTAGGCGTTATGGCAGTTTCGCTGGCATAGAAAGGAACTTCCAAACTTCTGATAAACCTGTGGTTGGCACTTAAGTCAAACCCGAACAAGGCTTTGGCTTTTAATCCTTTCACCAGTTCATATTCCCCATTCAAACTTCCAATAAAATTATCTTCATCTTTTTTCTGGGAACCACCAGCCTCAAGAATTCCCAGGGGGTTAAATTCGCTAAGCACATCATTAATCAAATAGTGGCCATTATCGGATTTCATTTTGTAATCATAATAATTAGGAATGCGCCCTCCATCAACTATCAAGGTACCTGCACTTGAATTCGGCGCATTTTGTTTAGTACGGTTATAAGCCATAATGGTACTAAGCTTAAATTTTCCGTACTCGTTTGTCAGGTTTGATCTGAAATTATAACGCTGAAGTCCGTAATTACCCGCAAAATTGCTTCCCTGATCGTAGTATCCAGCCGAAACCATGTAGGTTGTATTGTTTGTTCCACCGGAAATACTCATGTTATAATTTTGCTGAACAGCATTTTGCAGAATACCATCAAGAAACCATTGTCCATCCCCTTTTTCCTTTAATTCCCGAATACGCTCAGGTGTGAAAATAGGCGCTGAACCTCCGTTAATTAATGCCTGATTTTTCAAAATCGCATTTTCATATCCTTTTACAGGTGTGTATAATACATGCGGGTTTTCAATACCAAGTTTAGTACTAAACCGGATGACAGGGGCATTGTTTTTTAACCCGTTTTTTGTAGTTACCAATATTACTCCGTTTGCTGAGCGGGATCCATAGATTGCTGCACTTCCTGCATCCTTCAGAACCGAAATATTATCAATATCCCCAGGATTAAGTTTATTCAGGCTTTCCATTTCACTTATTAATCCGTCGATAACAATCAACGGTTCATTATTATTCATGGTACTAACACCGCGTATATTAATATTCAGATTATTATCATTAGGGTTCCCGCTACGTTGCTGAACTACCAGATTGGCAGAAGCACCCTGTAAAGCCTGTGAAAGGTTAGCTACCGGTCTTTTTTCGATTGCTGATGATTGAATCTGATCAACAGCCCCAACTACGTTTTTACGTTTTCTGGAACCATATCCTATCACCACCACTTCTTCAAGTTTTGTGATATCAGGGGAAAGCGAAATGTCCAAAACAGCGCGGTCGGCAGTAACCTTTTCTGTAAGATAGCCCAGAAACGAAAATGACAACACTTCATTTTTACCGGGTACATCGATTGAAAAAGTTCCGTTTATATCTGATACAACGCCAACCGTTGTGCCTTCCAAAATCACATTTACTCCTGCCAGTGGTTCATTGGTAGTTGCATCGGTAATTTTGCCTGTCACTTTTTGCTGTTGAAGCGCCACTGATGATCCATTACCCTCTCCTCCTGGTTTGTAGAGAACAATGTGTTTATCAAAAATCATAAACGATACACCTTCATCCTTAAGCACCTGAGTTAGAACAGTTGATACGTTTTCTTTAGACGCCTCTATAGTAACTATTTTATCCAGGTTTATTTCGTTATTTTTATACCAGAATGAGAAGTCGCTTTGCTTGCGGATGGTCTCCAAAACCTCTTCCAATCGGGCATTTTTGAGGCTAAACGATAATTCTGTTTTCTGTGAATAAGTTAACGCCGAAAGGCTTATCGAAAAGACAAAACTTAAAGTAATTGTCAGTTTCATAATGTGTAATAGTTTATTTTGAAAACAATACGGGATCCATCTCCCACAAATTGGGATATTTTTCATACTTTTACTTGATTTTAGTTCGTACTAATGTGTTAATCAAAAAATGGTTACTGCTAGGATCGCAAACCGGGAAATGTTAGCGCATTTTTCGGTTTACTTTTTTGTTAGGATGTATTCATGGTAGTTTCTGTTAAGTTATTAGTAATTAATGTTAATTTTTCATGATTAATATCTTGGATCCAGTAATTTTATAAATGATGTTTGTATTCATTTTAATCACGGTGAGTATTTGTTCGATGTTTTCGCCTCTGACAAAATCTCCCGAAAAAACTTCTTTTTTCAGTTTTTCGCTTTGAATTTC
>JANXXY010000052.1 GCA_025350365.1 Bacteroidales bacterium
CAAAACAACATATTGCATTCAAGTTTGGTAAATGAAACTATTACAATTTTAGCATCCGATATGATAGAACAGACTGGGTTAACTGTCGGAAACAATGTAACTCTTGCGCTTGTTTGCAAGACTGACAAAGAGATTGAAACATACTTTCAAAAACTTTCACATGACGGAACTATAAAGTACCCACTTCATAACTTTTATAACGGTAAAATAGGTGGTATAATTGATAAGTTTGGCATCAACTGGTTTTTGAAACTCTAAGACAGAAGGCCTAATGCTAACATTATGTCGTATAGTCGAAAGCCCTCGCAAATAAAATCGTAACTATTCAGTCGATTTAAAACTCACTCAAAGTTTTACTATTATTTTAAGAAAGTTTAACCTCTTTAGAATTGGATGAGCTGGTTTTTTTGAGGTTTAAAAATGTTCGTTCGCCTGTGCAAGAGATAAATTTCAATTTCCAGTAGTTATTAACAAATGGGTTGTTTATTTCTGATAACTAATGCTTTAATTATTATGATATTTTGAAATGATTACTGTTCTTTGTAAAGAATGACAGAACAGTTACCCATATTATTTGAAAAGATTGTTGGTTTATTGAACCAGATAAGCAGCCTCGAAAATGAGGTTAGTCGTTTGACTGATGAAAACCATTCTTTAAAGGAACAGTTGGATAGTTTGACAAAACGATTTTCGCAATCCGAGTTACCCAAAAACAGTCAAAACAGTAGTCGTCCACCATCGAGCGACTTTCCCAAGCCACAGAAAACATAAAGTCTTAGAGAACCGTCGGGGAAGAAGCCAGGAGGTCAGTCAGGCCATGAGGGGAAAACGCTAAAAATGACTCCAAATCCCGATGTAATAAAGCAACACTCTTCATATTATTGTTCTTGTTGTGGTGAAGATTTGTCGGCACAACCGAGCTTTTTTACAGGAAAAAGACAGGTAATCGATATCCCACCAATCATACCTGTTGTAACCGAGCACCAGATATTTGACAAGCGCTGTAAATGTGGGCATTTAAACCGGGCATCATACCCTGCATGTGCTACTTCTACTGTTAGTTATGGGGAAAACGCGCAAGCACTGATTGCTTATTTGAGTGCCAGACAGTACCTTCCAATCAGGCGTTTGTCAGAATTTCTTTCCGATATGTTTGGTCTTTCGGTAAGTACCGGAGGTGTTGAATACATTCTCAATAAAATGCAAAGCAAAGCATCTGTTGTTTACGAAAGTATTCGTCAGAATGTATTAAAAAACAATGTGATAGGCGCAGACGAGACAGGAGTTAACATCAATGGCTCGAACAATTGGGGTTGGACTTTTCAACATCCCAAAGCCACCTTTATTGCCATACACCCCAATAGAGGGTATAAAGCGATAAAAAAAATTATGCCCGAAGGATTACAAAACAACATATTGGTCACCGATTGCTGGTCTTCATATTTTAAAACCGACGCGGCCTCTCATCAACTTTGCACCGCACATTTACTGAAGGGAACTCACTTTTCTGAAAGAAAGGCACAAAAGCCAAACATGGGCAACACGAATGGCACAACTAATCTCTAAAGCCTTAGATATGCGAAAAGAGAACAATGCCACAAAGGAAAACGAGGATGAGATTATGAATACATTTTCAGGTTTAGTGAATGAGCCAATTAGCCAGGATTTTAAAGAAGTTGTTGTATTCCAAAAAAGAATGTTCAAATACTACGATTATGTTTTTAATTTCCTACGCAATAAAGACATTCCGCCCGACAACAACGGCTCGGAAAGAGCTATCCGAAACTTTAAGATCAAACTAAAAATTAGTGGATTCTTTAAATCCATTGAAGGAGCTCAGGTGTATGCCACTATCCGATCTGTAATTGATACTGCGATTAAGAACAACCAAAATCCTCTTGAAATTATTAGGCAAATCGCTCAATGCAATGTGGCGACTGAATAGTTACAAATGAAGTTAAAATTTATTAATTATTTTAACCAGAAAACCATAGTGTTTGCTTCATATCTTCCACACAAATTTTTGCAAATGTTGGAAAGTAAACATATTAAAAAATATTAAAATTTACAACTTACACTGCCTTATGCCTAATAAAGTATTATGAGTATCAAATGGTTTAAAGCAAAAAAAACACCACCATTTAGGTGAGCAACACTATCTTTTAAGGGAGCTAATATAACAAAAATAGGCATTACAAACGACAAAATTGCACCACGTGGGGGGACTTCATTATTTCTACGTTATATCGAAAAGATTGATTTATACGCCTTATTTCGAGCAATTTACTTCCTTCCATTTTACTTCATGGAAAAAAGTTAAAAATGCAACAATTTCTAAACCAAAGGTTCGCATT
>JANXXY010000068.1 GCA_025350365.1 Bacteroidales bacterium
GGGTAAAACTCTTTTGGTAGAAATTTTTTATTTTCCTGCCGAATCTGTCAATAAGTCCAATAAGACGAACCACACTCAATAAACGATACCGGTATATTGGTTATAAACTGTTTAAGCCAATCGACGCAAAAGTCCATGCCTGCTTCCTCCGATGGAATATGTCCGATAAAAATAATGGCTTTATTTTTCCCCTGAAGAACAGCGTCGCGCGTATATTCGTAGGTTTCCCATTGTGGCGATTCTCCTGCAATTACCACATCCACGTTTCTATCAGCCAACAAACGCAGATGATAAGCACTGCCTGGTGCACCTGGTGCAAGCCTTACGTTTGTTACTTTCATTTCACGGTTTCCAATCACTGCGAAAGTGGTTTTAGGGAATGTCTGTTTCAGATTTTCAAGCAGTCCTTTCAGTGTGGTTGCGGGGAGCGTAATCTGGTCGGGATGGTTATCTGCTACATATTCCCTCCATCCTAGTTTGCGAACCATCCCCGACAGTATTGCATCCGGCTGAATTCTGTGAATGTAATCGTGAAACCGCCATACAACCAGTTTGTTCTCGTTAATAAAACGTTTCTTTTCCTGAAATACAAGGTCGTTTTGTAATTGTTTGGTGTCGTCGAGATGGTTGTAATAAAGCGGTTCGTGCACTATTACGAAGTTACATCCTTTATCAACGGCTTTTTTAAGGACGTCCATTGTACCAAACATACATGTAACAATTCCGGTAACGGGAGTATTAACATCACCTTCCTTGATAATATCCACAGTGTTTACAATTGGTGCACTTCCTGTTTTTTCAATGATCAGTTTTATTAACTCGCCGGCAGTTGACTCTTTACTTTGTGCTGAAAGTATGTTTAAAAAAACATTCACGAGTAGAATTGAGAAAAATGTTGATAAGGTTTTCATAATTATTTCTGTGTTTATTTTAAAACAATTTCGCTAAGTACCGGAAAATGATCCGACGGATAGCGATTGTTTTTAGAATTGGTGAGAACTCCATGCTTTAATACTTGTGACTTTTCATTCACAAAGATGTAATCGATCCGTTGAGATGGTATTTCATCGAACTGAAAATTATTAAATGTCGCAATTGGGCCAAAGGGAGGTAATTGAGAAATTTTACGAGTGTCAAATAATTGTTGAGTAATAATTAAATATGGTTTTTCAGCATCGTTAGCATTAAAGTCGCCACATAAAATTACCGGAAGGTGATCCTTATCAATCATATTTATCTTTTTTAGAATTAGTTCAGCTGATTTTTCTCTGGCTAACTTGCCCATATGATCGAAATGGGTATTGAAGATGAAAAAATCAGAGTTTGATTGCAGATCCTTGACTTTTAACCAGGTGCAAATTCTAACTATTGCAGCATCCCATCCTATGGAAGGTTTTTCAGGAGTTTCGGAGAGCCAGAATGTTTGTTGTTCTATAACCTGAAATCGACTCTTACGATAAAAGATTGCACAATATTCACCTTTTTCTTTACCATCATCGCGGCCAACACCAATATAGTTGTGTGTTTGAAGAGAATCATTCATGTATTTCACCTGATGGTTCAAACCTTCCTGAATACAGATGAAGTCAGCCTGGAAAAATTTAATCAACCGTACGACATCTTCTTTACGGTTTCCCCAAACATCTTCTTTGTCATCAGGTGTGTCAAGACGCAAATTCCACGTCAAAACATTGATAGAATTTTGCCCTGATGCGGAAACTGAAATAATTGTGAGGACTGTAATTAATAGAAATAAAGTTTTTTGCATAAAAAAATCTGGTTTTTTTGAACACATTTATATAATTGATGTTAATTATAAATATATTGATATTAAACAATCGCACTAAGGTGGATACTATTGAGTCAAAAATACAACTAAATTCGCAAGAATTTCTAAATAATAAAAAGGAATTCGAAAAAATTCTCAAAAATTATTACGAATCACTTGAAAAAGCTAAACTTGGAGGAAGCAAGGTAGCCACTGAGAAACATAAACTGCGCAATAAACTTTTAGCCCGCGAACGAATTGATAAATTGGTCGACAAAAACAGCCCTTTTTTGGAACTTTCCACATTTGCTGCGTATGGCCAATATGCTGATCAGTTTCCTTCAGCTGGGATAGTGACCGGCATAGGTCTTATAAATGGTCGCGAAGCCATGATTGTAGCCAACGACGCTACTGTGAAAGGTGGAACATATATTAAGGAAACAATAAAAAAACACATCAGGGCGCAGGAGATTGCAATGGAAAATCGTCTCCCATGTGTCTATTTGGTTGACTCGGGTGGTGTTTTTTTACCCGAACAAGCGGAAGTTTTCCCTGATAGGTTTGATTTTGGTCGTATTTTCTATAATCAGGCTAAATTATCAGCCGAAGGTATTGCACAAATATCCATTGTGATGGGGTCATGCACCGCCGGGGGAGCCTACATTCCGGCAATGAGCGACGAGTCTATTATTGTTCGGAATCAAGGAACTATTTTCATTGGTGGTCCGCCACTTGTAAAAGCTGCTACAGGCGAAGAAATAACCGCTGAAGAGCTGGGAGGCGCTGACGTACATACTTCAATTTCAGGGGTGTGTGATCATCTTGCTGAAAACGATTTACATGCCATTGAAATATGCCGTTCTATTTTTGAAACACTTCCTAAACCAATTAAGTTTTCAATTGATCGGATTGAATCGGAACAACCCAACTATACTTCTGATGAAATTTATGGTATCGCTCCGATTGATTTACGGAAACCACTTGATCCCAAAGAAATTATTGCTCGTATTGTTGACGGAAGCAAGTTTCACGAATTTAAAAGTCGGTATGGAACAACCCTTGTTACAGGTTTTGCACGTATTATGGGTTATCCGGTTGGAATTATAGCTAATAACGGAGTTCTTTTTTCTGAATCAGCACTTAAGGGCGCTCATTTTGTTGAGTTATGCAATTTTCGTAAGTTACCAATCATATTTTTTCAGAATATTGCCGGTTTCATGGTAGGCAAACAATATGAAAGGGAAGGTATAGCCCGCAATGGAGCTAAGTTTGTTCATGCTGTAGCTACTGCCTCTGTTCCTAAAATCACTATTATAATCGGAGGATCATTTGGAGCAGGAAATTATGCCATGGCCGGTCGTGCTTACGATCCTGCATTTCTTTTTATGTGGCCAAATGCCCGTATTTCCGTGATGGGAGGAGAACAAGCCGCCAATGTTTTAGTTACTGTAAAGCAGGATCAGTTGAAAGCCGATGGCAAAACAATAAATAATGATGAAATCGATAATATAGAGGCTTCAATCCTTCGTAAATATGAAGAAGAAGGGTCTGCGTACTTTAGTTCTTCACGGTTGTGGGACGACGGAATAATAGATCCCGCGGATACTCGTAAAATTCTTGGTATGTGCATAGAAGTTTCATTGAACAGGATACTAAATGAGCCAAAAACGGGGGTTTACAGGATGTGATCTTCAGTAAATTATAATTATTATGTTTCAAACTATTGAAGTAGAGTCTAAAAATCAAGTTACTACGATTTGGTTGAATCGGCCTGATGTTCGTAATGCCTTTAATGATGTGATGATTCAGGAGCTTCATACGGCCTTTGAGGAATTGGCGAACGATGAGCACCTGCGATTGGTTGTTCTTCGCGGGCGCGGAAATACGTTCTGTTCCGGAGCCGATCTCAACTGGATGCGGAAAGTGGTTGATTACGATTATGAAAAAAATGTTATGGATGGCTTGGCATTCGCTAAATGCCTGTCTGTTATATTTCATTTTCCAAGGCCTGTTATTGCCTTAGTGCAAAATTCTGTTATTGGCGGAGGAAACGGATTTCTTGCTGTTTCCGATATTTCCATTGCTTCACGGAAAACCATTTTTTCATTTAGCGAAGTTTCAATCGGCCTGGTGCCTGCAGTTATTTCGCCATATATCATAAAACGTATTGGTCAAACAAAGGCGCGGGAATGGATGTTGACGAGTGAAAGGTTTACGGCGCAAGAAGCAGAAAAATATGGTTTGGTAAACATGGTATTAGATGATAACGATCTGGAACCAATGCTTGATAGTATTATTTCGCGAATCCTTCAAAACAGTCCTTTATCTTTGCTTAAAACCAAGGAGGTATTAAATAATCTTTCAACCATTAGTGATGAAGAATCCATGATGAGATATACTGCCAAAGTGATTGCTCATGCCCGAATTTCAAAGGAAGGACAGGAAGGTATGACCGCTTTTCTTGAAAAACGTAAACCTGTTTGGAAATAATTTTGAACTAATTGGATAGAAATCTTGTTAGAACTTTTTAAAAGCTTTATTAAATCATGCATATTCGCAAAATACTAATTGCTAACCGTGGTGAAATAGCCTTGCGAATCATACGATCTGCGCGAAAAATGGATATTGAGTGCGGTGTAATTTATACAGATAGTGAAAAAGAATCTGAATTCGTTCGCGAATCAGATGAAGCTTTTTGCCTTGGATCAGGCTCACTTCTCGAAACATTTTTAAACATCCCCAAATTAATTAAAATTGCCCGGGAAAATGGGTTTGATGCCATTCATCCGGGTTATGGTTTTCTATCAGAAAACCCCGATTTTGCCCAAGCATGCCGTGATGCCGGAATACTGTTTATAGGACCAAGTCCGGAGAACATTCGATTGATGAGCAATAAAATTGAATCGCGTAAATTTGTAGCATATATTGGGGTGCCTTTAATAGTATCTGTTTCGGCGGAGACTACCGAAGAGCTGGTTCAAAAGGCATCAAATCTTACTTTTCCATTAATTGTTAAAGCGGCAGCCGGAGGAGGAGGTAAAGGAATGAGAATTGTTACCGATGCTGATAACCTTTTTATTTCCATTGAAGAAGCAAAAAGGGAAGCAAATGCTTATTTTAGAGACGATTCGGTTTATATTGAGCAATATATCGAATCGCCAAGGCATATCGAAGTCCAATTAATTGCAGACAATTTTGGAAATATTGTGCATTTGTACGACCGTGAATGCACCATTCAAAGGCGATACCAAAAAATAATTGAGGAAGCCCCGTCTTCAACGCTTACTCCATCCATACGTGCCTCGATGATTGATGCTACTTTGCAAATTGCACGAAAAATGCATTACACAAGTGTCGGTACCATTGAGTTTCTTATAGATTCAAACCAGAAGTTTTATTTTCTGGAAATGAACACGCGTATTCAGGTTGAACATACCGTAACAGAAGAAATTACCGGAGTTGATATTGTTCAGGAACAGATATGTGTGGCTGCCGAAAAGTTGTTGTCTTTTAATCAGGATGATATATTTGCTAAAGGTCATGCCATAGAATGTCGGGTTTATGCCGAAGATGCTTTTAATCAGTTTATGCCCTCAGCCGGAAAAATATTATACTATCAGGAACCATCGAAACGACAGGTTCGCATTGATTCATCAATTGATGCTCCAATTGAGGTTTCAATGGATTTTGATCCCATGATTGCCAAAGTAATTGCTCACGGATCGGATAGAAATGATGCTATAAAAAAACTACAGGCTTCGCTGAAAAAGTATATTATTCATGGAATCACCACTAACCTGAATTATCTTCAGGAACTAATGGATCTGCCCGATTTTATTCAAAATCGGTTATCTACTTCTTTTTGTGAACAATCAGTAAAGGCGATTGCCGATTCAAATAAGGAGAAGCTTAATAATATCCCCTTGCAAAACATTGTTGCGGGTTACTTGTTCAGGTATTTGTCCGAATCTGAAACAGGTATATCCGATCAAACTGTTTGGGGCAGTATTGGATATTGGCGAAATTTTATGTCCTTTGAATTAGAAATACTAGGGAGTGTTTATAAAATTCGTTTTAGAAGATTATCTTTTGAATTGATCATATTTTCAATAAACGAGGATACGGAATACAAGATTTCTGCGAAGGTTGCCGAATCTTTGGTGCTGATTAAAACAGACGATGATCCTGTTGAGGTTTACGTTACGATTGCAGGAAATGAGATTGATGTTTCAATTTCGGGTTTAACTTTTTCCATCCGCCGTTTGGATTTTATTTCGCTAAAGGAGACAAATACTTTAGATAAATCAGTTTTTTTCAGTCGAAATGAAGTTGTTGCTCCTTTGCATGGTAAGGTACTAAAAGTTAACGTTAAACATGGGGACCGGGTTCAAAAGGGGGACGTTCTTATGATTATTGAATCGATGAAGATGGAAAATAATATTTTGGCTCTCCGTGATGGATTTGTCAATTTGATTTTTGTAAATACAGGCGATAAAGTGTCGAGTTCGGAGTTGTTGATCACATTAAAAGAGGTAGTGTTGAATTAGTAATAAAAAATTGCAGAAACTTAAAACTTTTATACAAAACCGTAAATGATGGACATATATACTAACCAATCGCACGAGCAGTTACGGCAAAAAGTAAGGGATTTTGCTATAAACGAGGTAAAGCCTCTGGTGCGCGAACTTGACGAAAAAGAACAGTTTTCTCCCGAACTATGTTTGAAAATGGGTCAGCTGGGCTTGTTTGGCCTTACCATTCCCAAACAATATGGTGGTCAGGGCCTTGATTATTTATCATTTATTGTTGCCGTGGAAGAATTGGCACGGGTTGACAGTTCGCAGGCTGCCGTGCTAGCTTCGCATAACTCATTGGGAATTGGGCCTATTTATAATTATGGCACCGATCAGCAACGTGCAAAATATCTACCCCGGCTTTGCACAGGTGAGGCCATTTGGGCATTTGGTCTTACAGAAAAAAATGCCGGATCAGATTCGCGGGGAACTGAATCAAAGGCGGTTTTAGAAGGTAATAATTGGTTGATAAATGGATCTAAAATGTTTATTTCTAATGCTTCAACTTCTATTTCTGCCGGAGTTACAATACAGGTGATTACAGGTGAAAAAAATGGAAAAAAGGAGCTGTCGACAATTATTGTTGAGAAAGATACTAAAGGGTATCGGGCTGAGAAAATTCATGGGAAAATGATGTGGCGGGCAATTGACACCGCACGATTGTATTTTGAAGATGTATATGTTCCCAAGGAAAATTTGTTGGGAGTGTTGGGGGGCGGTTCCAAAATTATGCTGGAAACACTTGATGCGGGTCGTTTATCTATTGCTGCCATGGGATTGGGTTTGGCCCGTGGAGCTTATGAAATGGCAATGGATTATGCACAAACCCGTCGGCAATTTGGGAAAACCATTTCCAAATTTCAGTCAATTGCCTTTAAGCTTGCCGATATGGCAATTAAGATAGAACTTGCAAAAAATATTTTATATAAAGCCTGTTGGCTGAAAGATACCAATCAACCCTATGCTAAGGAAGCAGCTATGGCAAAACTTTATTGTGCCGAAATTGCACAGGAAGTTGCAAACGAATCATTGCAAATACATGGAGCATACGGCCTAATGAAAGAGTACGATATTGAGCGCTTTTATCGTGACCAGCGATTACTTCAAATTGGCGAGGGGACATCAGAAATTTTACGGTTAGTGATTTCAAGGCATATAGGATTATAATGAGTGGAAAGTGAGGAGTTAGGAAAACTCACTTCTACCTCCTCACTTTTAACTTCTTTCTTATCTTTGTCTAACATCTGAACCCCAAATCATGGAAGACCGAAAAAAAGACCATATTGATCTGGCTTTTCAATCGCAAACACCAATAGAAGCTCTTGATAATCGGTTTTATTACGAACCAATGCTTTCTGCTCATCCAACAAAGGGATTGAGACCGATTTCATTTTTAGGAAAAACTTTCAGAGTTCCTCTATGGGTGTCTAGTATGACTGGTGGCACACAACTAGCGTCTACAATTAACCGGAATCTCGCATTAGTTTGCAAAGAATTTGGTTTTGGAATGGGTCTTGGCTCATGCCGGATTATTTTAGAAGACGATTCTTATTTAGCCGATTTTGATATGCGTCCCATTATTGGCGACGATCTCCCTTTATTTGCTAATCTGGGAATTTGCCAGGTTGAACAATTACTTAAGCAGAACCATGAAGATAAAATAATCCGTTTGGTAGGCAAACTTCGTGCCGATGGTTTGATAGTACATGTAAATCCAATGCAGGAATGGTTTCAGCCTGAAGGTGATGTGCTTAAATATCCTCCAATTGATACTATAAAAAGATTATTAGACAAGGTCGATTTTCCATTGATAGTTAAGGAAGTCGGGCAGGGGATTGGTCCGGCAAGCCTAAAAGCATTGCTTAAATTACCACTTGCTGCAATTGAATTTGCTGCCTTTGGAGGTACTAATTTTGCCAAAGTCGAACTTTTGCGCGATCCCGGTTCTTCTAAAGAACTATTTGAACCACTTTCTCTCATTGGGATGGATGTATACCAAATGCTGGAATCGGTGAACCGGATATTTAACCTGGAAAAGAAAATTGCATGCAAGCAAATAATCATCAGCGGTGGTATAAAATCATTTTTGGACGGTTACTACCTATTGGAACGAAGTTTGTTACCGGCTGTTTATGGTCAGGCTTCATCGTTTCTGAAGTATGCCAGAGGTGATTATGATCAGTTGCATGATTATGTTTCGCAACAAATAAAGGGCTTGGAAATGGCTTATGCTTATTTAAGGATAAAAGAATTGAATGTTAATTCTTAAAACATGCCGGGAAGGATCATCAACGGATTTTCTAAACTGTCAAAACAGCAAAAGATAGCAGTACTTGCTGACCAACTTGGTGATGCTACTCTGGGCAATGAGTTGCAATCGTATGACCATGCTTTTATTCAGGAACGAT
>JANXXY010000211.1 GCA_025350365.1 Bacteroidales bacterium
CGTCAGTGCGAGCGTTGTAACCGTAATCGCCTTTACCTTCTTTAACCTGATGAACTACAACAGCGCCATCTAACCCTGCGTTTTCAACGATTTGACGAAGTGGTTCTTCAAGAGCACGACGAACGATACCGATACCTGTGGTTTCGTCTTCGTTAGATCCTTTTAAGCCATCAAGTGCACTAATTGCCCGGATGTAAGCTACGCCACCACCCGTAACAATACCTTCTTCAACAGCAGCGCGTGTTGCACTGAGTGCATCGTTAACACGGTCTTTCTTTTCCTTCATTTCAACTTCAGTAGCTGCACCTATGTAAAGAACTGCAACACCGCCAGCTAATTTAGCCAAACGTTCCTGAAGTTTTTCACGATCGTAATCCGATGTGGTATTATCAATCTGAGCACGAATTTGTCCAACACGGGCTTCAATCAGTTTCTTATCGCCAGCGCCATTAACAATGGTAGTGTTATCCTTATTGATTGTTATTTTTTCAGCTTTTCCCAACATTTCTAAGGTTGCACCTTCCAGTTTCAAACCTTTTTCTTCAGAGATTACTGTACCTCCGGTTAGAATGGCAATATCTTCGAGCATTTCTTTGCGACGATCGCCAAAACCAGGAGCCTTAACAGCAGCTACACGGAGTGAGCCTCTGAGTTTGTTTACAACAAGAGTAGCAAGAGCTTCACTATCTACGTCTTCAGCAATAATTAAAAGGGGTTTACCCGTTTGTAATGATTGTTCGAGAATTGGAAGGAGGTCTTTCATGGTCGAAACCTTCTTGTCATAAATCAAGATGTTAGGTGTTTCGAGTATACATTCCATCTTCTCAGTATCGGTTACAAAATAGGGTGATATGTAACCACGGTCGAATTGCATACCTTCAACTACTTCAACTGTAGTTTCGGATGATTTAGATTCTTCAATAGTAATAACACCTTCTTTTTTCACTTTACCCATTGCCTCAGCAATAAGTTTACCTATTTCACTATCGTTATTGGCCGATATTGTGGCTACTTGTTCAATTTTCTTAAGATCGTCACCAACTGATTTCGATTGTTTTTTGAGGTTTTCAACAACTTTGATAACCGCTTTGTCAATTCCTCTTTTTAGATCCATTGGGTTTGCACCGGCAGTTACGTTTTTTAAACCAACTGTAACCAATGATTGTGCAAGTACGGTCGCAGTGGTTGTGCCATCACCTGCATCGTCGTTAGTTTTTGAAGCAACTTCTTTTACCATTTGAGCGCCAAGATTTTCAATCTTGTTGGTAAGTTCAATTTCTTTTGCTACAGTAACGCCATCTTTGGTAATTTGTGGAGCGCCAAATTTTTTATCAATAACTACATTGCGACCTTTTGGGCCTAAAGTAACTTTAACAGCATTGGCAAGTTGATCAACGCCTTTTTTAAGTAAATCCCGGGCTTCAATATTAAATTTAATTTCTTTAGCCATAAAACAATTTTTTTAAATATTATTTTCTATTGATTATTAATAATTTAAGTATATTTCAATTTGAAATATAAAATAATAAATTGAAAATTATATGACGGCGAGGATGTCAGACTGACGCATCATTAAATAGTCTTTTCCATCGACATTTAATTCAGTTCCTGCATATTTTCCATACAATACAACATCGCCAATCTTAACTTCCATTTTGTCATCTTTGGTGCCAGGTCCAGCCGCAATAACAGTTCCTTTTTGTGGTTTTTCCTTTGCTGTATCCGGAATAATAATTCCACTTGCAGTTTTTTCTTCAGCTTGCACAGGCATAACAAGTACTCTGTCTGCTAATGGTTTAATTTTAACTTCTGCCATTTTAATATTTATTTAAGGTTAAACATTCATTTTTCTGTTGGTAACTAGTCATATTTTATGCCAAAGTCTGAATTTGCCAATTTAGGGGTTCTAATACGCCATTTTTTCAGCAAGGAAAGAAAACCATGTCAGCCTTTATAGACATATATTATTCATTATGTATGTTTTCCATACCTTAGTCTATAGTTTGTCCAAAAAAAAATGTCAGTATGAATGACATACTGACATTTTTTGAATTTCCATGCTAAAATTATTTCGTAGCGTCCTTTTTTGTTTCAGGTGCAGTGCTAGGTTTACCTTTGCTTGCAGGTGCTGTACTTTTTGTATTGCTTCCGGCAGCAGGGGCAGTTGTTGGAAATTGTGGAGCTGCAGATGGATCATTTGAGTTTTTTACTTGTTCCTCAATAGCCGATTTTTTGGCAGTTTCTCCGCGAGGGATAGTAATAGAAGCCAGTAAACATAGAAACAATAGGCTACCAGCCAAAGTCCATGTTGCCTTTTCAAGAAAATCGGCTGTTTTTCTAACACCCATAAACTGATTAGATGCCGAAAATGAAGAAGCTAATCCTCCACCTCTTGAGTTCTGAACAAGTACTATTAAAATTAATATAACGCAAACAGCTAAAATTAAAATTGATAAAAATACGTACATAAGTGTCTATTTTATAATTGTTTGATATTTTTTCTGAGATCTTCGATACGACTGGCAAAGTAAGTGCTTTTTTCGGGAAATTTCAAAATTAATTTCTCGTAAACCGAAATCGCTTTCTCAAAAAGTTTTTGACTGGTATAAATTAAAGCCAATGTTTCTGTTGCCAGTTCTTCAGGTTCTATATTACTCGGCTCCGAAATATCTTCATGAGTATCCGTTATTTGCATTCTATTAGGAGTAAAAGCCGGATTCTTGTCAATAAACTGAGATATTAAATCCATAGATGAAGGCATTACTTCCGGCTCTTTTGAAGGTTCGATAATTTTAGTTTCCAAAGCCTGCTCATCTTCGGCAAATTCCATAATTTCACCTGTGTTACCAAAATCCACCGTTGATTTATCATTTACACTAATCTCAAAATCAACAACTTTGCTAGGCTCATCTTCAATTCCCTGAGTATCTTCAAAATCAAGTAATTCCTGTGTTGATTTTTGACTGTTAATAAGTATCTGATCAGCCTGATCCTTTAGAACAGGTTTTAAAATAACAGTTCTCGAAATATTATGGATAAAATTGAATAATACTTTACGGTCGCTAACATAGATAGCAGATTCTCTTAACTGAAGATCAAATTTATCGCTATTTGTATTATACAAATTGTACAGCAGTAATATATGAGCAGTTTGAAAATTAGGAAATTTACTGATTAAATCATACAAAGACTTTGTATCAGCTTGAGTCATTGACTCTGGCGACTGCATGATGTGAAAAAAGCGTTCGTTGTTCATAATAATTGAGATATTGGGTTACCAGTTAACAAAAGCTTTATTAAATATGTCTTCCACTAATTTTTCAACAATTTCTTTTTCCAAATACTGATCTTCTGCACTTTGCACGCTCATTTGGGAATCGTAATCTTTGTATCGTGAAAATGAGGTATCGTAATCGTATTGACCATCCTTCGCATTATTGTACTTCAATCTAACAGTAACCGATAACCGGTTAAGTGCGGCTGTGGCATTATTTCCCCCTTGAATGGCCATAGGTTGTGTTCCATAACTTTCAATGGAACCTTCCAGATTGACATCACCCACACCATTCACAATTTTCAAACGAGTTTGTGATAAAATTTTATCTTTTAACTTTTCTGTAAGCAACTGGGCAAGCTTGGGATTTCCCAATGGCGCTCTATTTTGAAAATATTGAACCGATGCCGTTTTAATATCAACTGAAATAGAAGCTCCACCGGTTGAGTATTTTATTTTACATCCACATAATGTTACTAATAAAAGTGGAATAAAAGCAAAAATTATAACTCTGTTTAATATACTGTAATTCATAGCATTCTACTTTACTCCAAATTATATTCTTTTATTTTCCGATACAAGGTTCGTTCAGATATACCAAGCTCATTAGCTGCATGTTTGCGTTTGCCACCATGTTTTTCCAATGCTTTTTTAATCAGTTCCATTTCCTTATCGCTGAGGGACAGAGATTCTTCAAAAACCTCTTCGGTATCCTGAATATGTTCAGGATCTTCATGTTTAAATTCTATTGTTTTAGGAGGCGTTGATGAGTTATCGATCGGGCTTATATCACTATATAGTTTTTTAATTATCTGAGCATTCTTTTCGCGCACATTTGCTTGATCCCCTCCCTTCTGAAGCATGTCAACCACCAGCTTTTTGAGGTCGTTCATGTCATTTTTCATATCGAAAAGTATCTTGTAAAGAATTTCCCTGTCAGAAGCAAATGTTTTATGATCCTCCTGATTATTATAAATAGCTGGAAGCTTAACACTTGAAATACCAGGAAGATATTTATGAAGTGTGGCGGCGGAAAGATTCCTGTTTGTTTCTATTACCGATATCTGTTCGGCAATATTTTTTAATTGTCTTATGTTTCCAGGCCATCCGTATGAAATTAGTAATGCTTGTGCCTCATCATCGAGGACTATGGACGGCATCCGGTATTTATCTGCAAAATCAATTGCAAACTTTCTGAAAAGTAAGTTAATATCTTCAATCCTGTCGCGAAGTGGGGGAATGAATATTGGAACAGTATTTAGCCGATAATACAAATCTTCGCGAAATTTACCCATTTGTATTGCTTTATCAACATTAATATTGGTGGCAGCAATTACACGCACGTTGGTTTTTTGCACCTTCGATGATCCTACACGTATGAACTCGCCTGTCTCCAATACCCTCAATAACCTCACCTGTGTTGAAAGAGGCAAATCGGCCACCTCGTCCAAAAAGATTGTTCCTCCACTGGCGCCTTCAAAGTAACCCTTTCTGCTATCGGAAGCACCGGTAAACGATCCTTTCTCGTGCCCGAACAACTCGGAATCAATCGTGCCTTCAGGTATAGCGCCACAGTTAACGGCAATATAACTTCCATGTTTGCGAGCGCTAAATTGATGAATTATTTGTGGAAACACTTCTTTACCAACACCACTTTCTCCGGTAATAAGCACTGATAAATCGGTTGGAGCCACCTGAACAGCAATATCAATAGCTCTGTTTAAGCCAACTCCATTGCCAATTATACCAAACCGTAGTTTAACTTTTTGAACTTCCATACCTTATCTAACTTCGAAATGCATCAATTATTATTAATTTTTTGACTGCCAAAAATACAACTATATACTGACAAAATTACAATTGCTATAGAGTTTTGTATTGTCCTTTTGGCTATTTTTGGCTTCAAAACGAAAAACAATGCTGCAATTTGCCGGAATTATCCCAGCCCGATATGCCTCAACCCGTTTTCCGGGTAAACCATTGGTAATGATTAATGGAAAAACCATGATTCACAGGGTTTATTTACAGGCTAGTAAAGTGATTGACAATGTATGCGTTGCCACAGATGATATACGGATTGAAAAAGAAGTAAAAAATTTTGGCGGAAATGTTATCATGACGTCTCCATACCAT
>JANXXY010000126.1 GCA_025350365.1 Bacteroidales bacterium
TTAGCCCTCCTTTTTTAAGGAGGGTTGGGAGGTTTGTAAAGCTTAAGTAAACACATTAATTATAACCAATAAATTAGTAATAAGTTTAAAACAAAATATGAAATCCAAATAAATGATATAGAAAAATTAGAAATAAATAGAAATACTATTCCTAACGGACGGTATTATAATTGACCTTTAAAATGTAATACATCGGTATATTTTTTTAAGGTACTGATATTGAGTGCAATTTTGAAAACTGAATTAAATGTAACTAGCTATTAGTCAGTTATTTTAAAATTATCCTATTTTTAAATTTAACGAAGTGTTATAAATGATATGAAATATTAAATGGATTTTAAACAACCTATTCCCTTTCACTGTTAAATCCGTTGCAACGAATTAAATATTAAAACGTATTTTACGCGGATATTTAAACTGAAAATGATTTTTAAAAATTTACCTATTGATAATCCAAAAATGGAATACCGCCGATTTGGGAAAACGAATAAACAAATAAGTGTTATTACTCTGGGGGGCATGCGCTATAAGCATGGATGGAACGAACCCCGCAGTGTAATTGCCGATGACACGCTTGATGAATGTACAGAAACTGTGAAAACAGCTTTTTCAATGGGCATTAATCATATTGAAACAGCTTATGGTTATATGAAAAGCGAAACGGTATATGGCATTGTGTTGAACGATATTTTGAAATTAAAACGCAGTTCGTATCACCTTATGACCAAAGGCGCGCCATCCACTGCCGAGGAAACCCGAAAGCTGGTTGAAGAACAGCTCATTACATTGAAAACTGATTATTTTGATTTTTATGCATGGCACGGTTTAAACAACTTGCAATGCTACCAAACCGCCTGCCAGAAAAACGGCCCGGTGGAAGAACTTCTAAAAATGAAAGATGAAGGCATAATAAAACACGTCGGTTTTAGTACCCATGCACCGCTCGAAATAATTATTAAAGCCATTGAAACCGACATGTTCGATTTTATGAACCTGCATTATTATTACTTTTTTCAGCGAAACAAAGGAGCCATTGACCTTGCTCAGACCAAGGATATGGGCGTTTTTATTATTTCAGCCAACGATAAAGGCGGACAGCTATCAAAACCACCACAAAAATTAGCCGGCCTTACCAGTCCGTTAACCCCTATTCAGTGGAATGCAAGGTTTTGCCTCGCCAACCCTGCCATACATACATTAAGCTTTGGATTACCCGCTACTGCCTCTTTCAATCAAATTGATGGAATATTCCCAACCTCCATTCCCCTGTCAGAACAGGATGCAGCCATTAAATACAAGTTAGACAGTCAACGTCTTAGTGATAAATACTCCGATTTCGATGGCTTTTGCATGAACAACGATCCTTCGGGAATAAACATCCCCGAAATTCTTCGTTTCCGGACGATGGTTAAATGCTACGATATGAAAGACTTTGGGGTGTACCGATATAATATGTTTCAGGAAAACGATCATTGGTGTCAGGGAGCGTTTGCCACACAGGACAAGCTTGATAAAATAGATTTGAGCAAATGCCCTGCCGGAATACCAGTTGTTGATCTATTGAAGGAAACACACGAAGCATTGTATATAAATCCCTTGCCTGAACGCACTGAATTTCGTTGGGATCGCCTTGCTAACGTTAAACGCATTTCGTTTAATAAGTCGTTTATTCACGATCGTTCTTTAGAATAATACGTTCATAATCAAAACAATTCAAACAAAATGCAATAATAACCCTTCTTTTTATTATCCAATTAGTAACTTTTGTGTAAGTGTTTCATATTATAGGAAAAACCTATTTTAAAATCCCAACTTCCAAAAACGATTCATTATTCATCTCATGATATACCTTGTGTGTGGCTCTAATAAAATCTTCCGGTTTGGCTTCGTAAATGTTTTCGATAAATTTCTGAGGATTAACATCAACCAAAGGAAACCATGTACTTTGAATCTGAACCATCAGTCTGTGTCCTTTTTTAAAACAATGAAGAACATCCTGTAATTCAAGATTTATTTCCACAATTTTGTTAGGTTCAAATGCTATGGGCTTTTCGTAACTTTCTCTGTACCTGCCTCTGATTACCTCACTTCTCACCATCTGCTGGTATCCGCCCATTCTCATTCCCTTGCGGGTTGTTGGGTTGTCGGGCGCTTCTCCGGGATAGACATCTATTAGCTTTACAACCCAATCGGCATCACTGCCGGTGGTAGAAACTTTCAAGTGAGCCATTAGCGGTCCGGCCAAGATGATATCATCTGTTAATACTTCAGTTTTATAAACAAGAACATCGGTTCGAGTGGCGGCAAATCGTTGATCGTCGGTCATATATTCTTTGGTCATACCAAAATAAACATCCTCAGTGTATGGAACTGGCTTCTTTGGATCGCTTATAAATTCATCAAAAGAAGGTACCGCAGATGATGTTTGGTTAAAAGAGAGATTGCCATTTGCATTAAGATATAATTTTTTAGCAACTAAATCTTTTGGCGGCCATGTTTCAAATCGTTGCCATTTGTTATTCCCTGTCATAAACATCATGGCTTCTGGCAAGTTTAAAGTTCCTTTGTCTTTCAGGTAATAAGTAAAAAAGGGCAGTTCGATGCTATCGCGATAAAAGAGTGAAGTTTTGGTGGCGAACGATACATTTCCAAGAAAAGATCCGTCAGTTCGAGCCCATCCTCCATGAATCCATGGACCAATTACCAACGAGTTTTTTATTCCGGGATTATTCTTCTCAATATTTGAATACGTTTTGAATGTTCCGTACAAGTCTTCTGCATCGTACCATCCACCCACCACTAAAATAGCAGGTTTGATATTTTTAAGATAAGGAAGTATGTTTCTTTTTTGCCAGAATATATCGTAATCGGGATGAGCCACAATATCGTTCCAAAACCCAATGCTATCACCAAAATATTTCGTTTTAGCATTTTGCAGAGGACCCAGTTCCATAAAAAAATTGTAGGCATCAGGGGTTTTCCATTGATAAGGAATAATCCAGTCTTTGCTAAACCCATGTCTGGGAAGATCCATCGTCGCAAAAAAATCAAAATTCGGACCCAGAAAGAAAGCTCCATGATGATGAACGTCGTCGAAAAACCAATCGGCGATAGGCGCCTGAGGCGATACACATTTCAATGCAGGATGTGCATTAATAGCAGCACATGAGGCATAATATCCCGGATACGAAATTCCCCACATACCAATTCTATCGTTATGATTCTTCAAATTTTTTATCAGCCAATCCATGGTATCAAATGCATCGGAGCCTTCATCTACATCGTTTTTAGTTTTTTTATTATCGATGAAAGGAGTCATGTGCTTAAAAACCCCCTCTGACATAAACCTACCACGAACATCCTGAAATACAAAAATAAATCCTTCTCTTAAAAAGACCGGTGAAAGACCTCTTCGGAAAATAAAATTCATATCCTTTCCGTAAGGAGAAATATTATAAGGAGTGCGATTAAAAAGAATTGGGTATTTCATCGACTGATCGCGGGGTGAATACACTATCGTAAAAAGTTTGACACCGTCCCTCATAGGAACCTGAAATTCAGCTTTTGTATAGTGTTGAACAAGGTATAGTGAATCGTCATTGATGCGCGATGCTAAGAGGCTGCTGCTAATGAATAAAAAAAGGAGAAAAGAATACTTCATAAAAGGTAAGATTTTCGGATAATTAAACACGACAAATAGGGTTCAAAATTAAACGAAATTTCTAACGAACACCGATATGTACCGCTTGTTTTTTGCAAAACAAGGAGACTCGCCCTAAGTCCAAAGTTTATTATTCTGAAAAGTAGTCCAACATGGACTTAAATGTTTGGGCTTGCAGCCCAACCGAAGTCCTATTTATTAGTGGCAGTGTATTATTCAATTTTATAATCTTTAATCCCATGTAACGCCCTTCTAAACTTACCTCGCTCTTCGACTCTGATCGAACCGCCTCAGCTCGCCTTGGTTTTCTAAGCAAATTTGGTGTTGTTCCGGATATTCCGACGTCCAGGACTTGGACGATTGACCTGTCGAGGCTCAATGTCGAGGCTTATACTGCCGCTGTTTGCGCTTCGTACCAACATCTCTATTGACTACGCAAGACTCGATTGCTGGCGGTTCGTAGTTATTTATAAAGATGGATTTAGTACAGCAGTGGTATCAGTAATCACAATAGTAAGGTTGTGGTCAACATCTAGTTGAAATTTGCTTTTAGTCTTTAGATAAACTCGTTTACCACTACTAACCATGTAAAAACTTAAATCATTGATCTTTGGAAACGTTCCCTTTTTGTCCTCAATTGTTACTTCATTGCTTTCTTCACCTGTTAACAAAGAATATGTAATTGAATAATCTCCCCAGTTAACGCTTTCAAGTTTAACATTATGAACTTTATTTTGGACTTTTATTGTCCCTTTATCATTCTCACAAGAATAAATACCCACTAATATTAATACAATAATTATATTTTTCATAATCAATTTTTTATTTCGATTTCAAATTCACCAATATAGGAGCTTTTAACATTTTCTTTAACCTCCAATGGGACTGTAATCATTGGGTAAATTCTTTTTATTTGAGAATTAATCAACTTGATGTCAAAATAATCAATTTGGCATATATAATCACCAGGCTTTAACGTCAAAAAATTATTGATTAAATCTGAATACTCTCCTGCAGTCGTTAGAGTATCTTTATCGGATTGCTGAGAAGCTATCACGGTGTATTGAACTGAACTGTTACTTACAAGATAATTATTGATAATCTTTTTGTCAATTCGTGAAGTATCAATCGTTAAAGATTGGAAATTGCCCCAAATACTATTGTTTACTTTTAAAGAGAGATTATTTATAGATTCCGCCACTAAATACTCTTTTTGATTATTTATAACTATGTAAGGTTTAATTATAAATAGAATCTCTTTAAACGTTGTACTAGTAGATTCTGAATAAATAGTCGATTCGCTCGAATAAGTATAGGGCGAATTACTTTCTTTCTTACAGGAAGTCAAAATCCCGATGAATAATAAAATTAAAAACGTATTTTTCATAATGGTAAATTTTTTGTTTTTACTGTAGCCGCTAACGAGACCGGATATGAAATGTTGGTGGATATTCGGAGCGATTTCCTGTCCGCCCGTTACAAACTTGGCAAGGGCGATACACTTAAATAACCAATTAACTACCAATATTTTATACCCGATGTTGTGTGCCGTTTTTATTTATTTGTATCGTCGTCATCAATTATTTGTTCTTCTTGAACAAAATTTCTTGTGTCATTTAACATCCTGCATTCATCATAAAAAGCATTTGAAAAACCTATCATGGTGGCTCCAAAAATTATGTACATCCACCTTCTAATCCTTTTTGCAACATACTTAGTACCTTTAAATATTCGAAAGGATTTATTCGTTGATTTATCGATTTTTTTGCAAATAAAAAATTACACATAATATTTCCTACATCATACCGATTTTTAAATAAAAGACTATGTTTGAAAAACAAAACTTTCATCTTGTAGGAATTATGGTGATTTTCAATGGATTTTCTTGGGATACTTAATTCATTTATTTTCCAATTTAAAGTGGCTACTGCGCAAATCAATTTAACTTGTGATTTTAATTTAACACTTACTTTTTGATTGAAAATTAAAGCATAATCATCTGACCATGATTTTAAAATTAAAATTGAAACTACAGAATAGAGGTATTGACTGAAATGATAGCATCTTGAAACCTTTTCATTCGAATTGACTGTATTAATCAATTCCGTTTGCTTAATATTTTCTGCCTTAAAGCAAGAAATAGAAGTCTTTTCTCCAAACCCTAATAGACTCAGGATTATTAATGTTGAAAAAAAATATTTTAAGTGAATTTTCAAGCTATATGCAATTTAAATGGTGAAAAGCTGTAAATATTTTTTTTTAAGACCTCACGATTTATAATTCAACAAATTTATTCTAATTTCTTCTTAATCAGAGAAGTTTATCTCGATCTCATGATGTCTAAAATGGCACACAACAATTATATAACCCCAATTATACTTATATCCCAAATGTCATTGTATTTATTTTTTAATAATTTACTGATAACCTACATTTCATTCCGTTTAGGTAATATTTTTAGGTTCGGAGCTTTGAATAAATAGGTGCATAAATATATAATTTATTTTCTTAAAATTCAACTATTTACATATTGTAATTTGCGGGTAGTTAAACAAAAATCAATAATTTCATTTCATTCTTCGTAATGAATAAGATTGTAAAGGTTCCTACTCTTGAAAAAAAATTGAATGGGCGTTAAGTTTTCAAGCATTTAAGCTGTCAAAACTTGGTGTATCGCGATTTGTTTGTCGTGTAACACGTCAATCCAGTCTGTTACCTGAATGGTAGGAAAGTGCAAAATTAAGTGATCGTATATTTGAAAACCTCAACTTTTTCATCGTGTTTTTAAAGACGTATCTTAATCCCTCCGTTTACCACAAACCCATCCACAGGTGCATAAATGTCTCTGAAAACCGGATTGGTAATTGTTACGGTATAAATACGATCGAATCTTGTCTGCCGGGTATCAAACAGATTTTCGAAATTGATAAAAATAGAAAAATGTTTCCATAATCTCTCAGTCATCAATCCACAAATCCAGTAGTCTTTTCCCGTATTGCCATCATTCAGCTTTTGAGGGCTGTAATAATATGCTTCAAGCCCGACTTTAAGCTTATCTTCCAACTCATACATTATCACATTGTTTAAGCGGTGTTTTGATACCAAAGGGAAAGTTGTTGTAGTTCCGTTTAATTGTTGATTGACATCAGCAAACGTGTATCCCAAAAATAATTTGATATGGTTATAAGTTAGTTTAACGTTGGTTTCAATTCCCTTCGTATCAATATATCCATCCGGTTGCTGAAATTCGTATATACTGTTCGAAAGCCTGGTAAGAATTAATGGATTGGAAATTTGGGTATAAAAGAAAAGGGTATTCATGCTAAAAGATACACCATGGCTAATAGATGCTCGGTAGTTAATATCCAAATTTCCTCCCACTGATTGCTCTGCATTCGTTTTTGATTCATCAACAGGCAGCACATTTCTGAATTGAAGGCGCTCGGCATCTTCAGTAAATATGGTGGGAGTTTTGTAACCCAAACCACCTCCAAGCCTTGCCGTGAGGTGGTTGTTAACCTTAAACAGTGTAGAAATTCGTGGAAGGAAAAAGAAACCGTATTCATTTTGATAATCTCCGCGTATCCCTGTTTCCACTGCCAATTTATCCGAGGCATTCCAGGTGTTTTGAATAAAAGCTCCGAAAGTAGTATGGTTGTAATCAACTACTTTCGTTGAGTCAGTTTTGTCCTGTTTGAATCGTTCCGTCCACAGGTTAAGTCCCATAACCCATTCCTGATGTTGTTTTTTAATGCTATAGGCGACTTCGGTAAAGGATGAATACTGAATCCCTGAAAACCTGAAATCGGGCACCTCGATTTTCCGGTCGTAATAATTCAAACTGTTCTTTATTTTAAAATCAGAACTATCATTTACCTGATGTGTTAGTCCAAACTGAGTGCTGAACCGGTTGGTTTTATTCTTTTCATAATAAGAATGAATGCTGTCGCCTTTTCCCTCAATATACCGGATGTCGCCCCCTGTACGGTCTTCTATAGTGCTGTTGAACCCGAAATTCAACATTGTTTTAGGGTTTACAAACACATATATTTTAGGGTTTAAGGTTACCCTGTTAAACTTGGGAATGGCTGTTAGCCCAATACCTGACGGATCATAAGGTGATCCGGAATTATAAGAAGCAAAAACAGTTGTTCCGATCCGTTCAAATTTCTGTGAATAAAATCCACTCATGTCTATTCCCAATGCCGATGTGCCATTCAATAAAAAGCTCAGGTCTCTTTTCCTTTCAGGCATTTTTGAAACAAGGTTGACCAGGCCTGCTATCGCGCCTTCTCCGTATAGGGTCGAGGATGCTCCTTTGATTACCTCTACCTGCTTTAAATCGAGCGGAACAACTTGCAAAAGACCCAATCCTCCTGAAAATCCGGAATATAAAGGATACCCATCTCTTAATATCTGGGTGTATTTTCCATCAAGCCCCTGAATACGAATACTTGAGTTATATGATGTGGCTGATGTTTGTTGCGTTTGTATACCCGTACTTTCATTCAGCATCATTCGGATATCACCAGGCTTCATGTTCCCCTTTTCCTCGAGTTCTTCGCCTGAGATAGCCTCGATCCTTGTTGGTATATCACTAATGATGCGGCTTGACCTCGTTGCTGTAACAATCACTTCATCTATTTCTTCCTTGCTTTCAGAAAGAAATATCACGAGTGGTTCCGTTTGGATGACCGGAAAATTAACGGTGTCGGTCTTTTCTATAAAGCCAATAAAACGAAAGACGAAAACCCATGTACCATTGGGGATGTCGCTGATTTGAACCAATCCATTTTTATCGGTGATGCTGCCATGTGTTGTACCCTTTATCATTAAAGTTGCCCCAACAAGCGGTTCTTTCGTTTCGCTATCCTTAATGATAGCCTTAAACGTGTTTTGTCCCCAAACAAGGGAATGATATATCAATGCTATAATCAGGACAATAAAATTCTTCATTTTCACAATTACTAATGCTGGTGTGTGTTGAAACATTATTTACATCCATAATGTTCTGTCTCTAAACCAATCTTGTCGTAAAAGATGTTTCTCCTCATGCTTATTTCAGGAGAGGGAGGTAGAATTGTGCAAGGCCAAAACCCTTTGGTTACTTTTTTCGACAAAAAAGTAACAAAATAAATTACCCTGAGCTTTATAAAAGTTCGGATTGGATCCACTAAAGAACCATACAAAATCAGGCACAGCCGGAAGGATATTTCCGACTTAGGCGCAGCCTAAGCCGAACGAGAGGTTACTTTTTTCGACAAAAAAGTGACAAATAAATTAATTGGTCTTTACATAGTTTTCCAAACAGAGAGAAGAAAAAGCCTTTTTTTATGAAATATTTTATACTTTGCGTTTCTATAGGAATATAACCGGGAATATTTAATATTCGCACCATGAAACATTTCGTCCTTAGTACTTATTTTTTACTTTGGTTGGTAACAGCAACCCAACCGTTGTTAAATGCACAACCTATCACATCCAACCAAGTGGATATGCTGGTTGAAAGAACTATGAAAACATTTAACGTTCCCGGAATAGCCGTTGCCATTGTAAAAGATGGTAAAGTTATTCTCTCCAAAGGGTACGGCGTTCGATCGTTGCAAACGAAACAAAACGTTGACGAAAATACTCTTTTTGGCATTGCTTCTAACAGCAAAGCCTTTACTACAGCGGCATTGGGCATACTCGTCGACCAGGGTAAATTGAAATGGGACGACAAGGTAACCGAATACATTCCCGAATTTAAAATGTATGACCCATATGTTACGAAAGAGTTTACCATTCGTGATTTGCTCACACACCGCAGCGGTTTGGGTCTCGGTGCA
>JANXXY010000127.1 GCA_025350365.1 Bacteroidales bacterium
CAGATCGTTCGAAAAACGCATTCCCGATCCGCTCGAACGGATTAATTTCATTCTAGCTTCGTATAATGTTGGCCCGGGACATATTTTCGATGCCCAAAAATTGGCAGGCAAACTCGGTAAAAATCCATTAAAATGGTTTAATAACGTGGATACATGTCTTTTAAGCAAATCAAATCCTGATAATTATAATGATCCACAGGTGCAATTTGGCTATTGCAAGGGTGTAGAAACCTTTAGTTTTGTAAGCGAAATAATTAACCGGTTCAAGCATTACAAAAACGTACTAAAGGAAGGTAAATAAAGTAATCAATAGAGCCTGGGAAATGGAGATAACTTTATAAATAGAATCTTCAATAGAATTAGTCAACAATAAGTGTTAAAAACTCATTAAGAATCATGGCTGTGGCTCCCCAAATCTCATGGCTGTCAATATTAAAATAAGGTATAATTCCGGTAACGTAATTGTCTGAATAAGATCGTTCCATCCTTATCGAAAGATTAAGTAAATTTTTCACTTTTGCTTCTATCAGATATTGAACCTCGTAAGGGTCAATTTTAAAAACAGGTCGTGTATTAGTAAACCCTACAACAGGATAAACTTCAAATTCACTAACCGGTATATAAAGTTTGGTTAACTTGCCAATGATGGTTAATTCAGTTGCAGTCACCCCAATTTCTTCTTCTGTTTCCCGAAGTGCTGTGTCCTCCATATTTGTATCGGGGATATCAAATTTTCCTCCCGGGAAACTAATCTGTCCACTATGGATACCCAAATAATCCGATCGCTTTATAAAAACGATGCTCCATTCATCATTTTTGGGATATAAGAGGAGAAGCACTGCTGCCTTAGCGGCAACAGTATATTTGGTCATTGATTTTCTGAATGAGGGAGCCATAAGAAACTGAGCTTCACGACCTGGAAGAGGCAAGCTTAACTTATACTTTAAATTCTGAATAAAGTCAACGTTCATTACAATTAATTATACCTGAGAGTGGTATCGGGTCTTATTCTTGAAATTACCATCGAAGGAATAACAAGCATCAATAAAACCGCTAAAAGTGTTCCGATGTTCAATAAAACAAAATATAAAATATTAAAGTTTATTGGTACACTGTTAAGAAAATATGTGGACTGGTTAAGTTTCACTATATGAAACTGATACTGGATAAAGCAAACTCCTATGCCAAATAAATTTCCCCAAAACAGTCCTTTAAGTGCCATAAAACCTGACTGATAGATGAATATTTTTCTGATACTAATTGATCGGGCGCCAAGCGATGATAAAAGTCCAATCATTTTGGTTCGCTCTAAAATCAGGATCATAAGGCCAGAGATCATATTGAAACCAGCAACTACTAGCATTAGCAGCATAATTACCCAAACGTTCATATTTACCAGACTTAACCAATCGAATAATTGTGGGTATTTTTCTTTTATGTTTGTTGTTCGAAGAGCCGATCCATCGGGTTGTAAATTGAGGCTGGCAATACGTTCAACGTCGTTCGTCATTTTATCAAGGTTTTCAATATCTTTAATAATTACCTCGAAACCTGATATTTGAGTACTATCCCAGTTATTAAGTTTCCGCACATGTCTTAAATCGCCTAAAATTAGTTTGCTGTCCAATTCTTCCAGCCCTGTTTCATAAATTCCCGAAATGCTAAATCGGCGCATTCTGGCATGTTCCTGCAAAAAATACATTGCCACATCGTCGCCGACCTTTACTTTTAGCATATCGGCAATAACTTTTGAAATAATAATTTTATTTGTTACTACCGAGTCGGTAATAGAAAAAACATCACCTTCAACCATATTTTTCTTGAAAAATGACCAATCGAAATCGCTGCTTACTCCTTTTAGAACTACAAACTGAATTTCATCCTTGAATTTCATAATCCCCGCTTTGATACCAAAAACCTGTATGTGGTCAAAACCTGGAAGGGTTTTTAGTTGGGGTAAAAAATGCTGATTCGCAGAAATTGGATTTGTTTCATAGGAAGTATTGCTGTCGTAATATTCAATTTGGATATGACCGCCAAAGCCAATCACTTTGTCGCTGATGGTATTTTTGAAGCCGGTAACCACCGCAACAGAAATAATCATTACGGCTAGCGAAAGTGAAATCCCAAGGGTTGTGATGCGCACGATAGATCGCGATACGTATCCGATACTTTCTTTTCCTTTTACTAATCTTCTTGCAATAAAAAATTCGAAATTCACACCAAACCGATTTATAAGTTTTCGACAAACCTACATGTTTTTTACAAGAAACACAACCTATTGCAAAGGTATCCCAGGGCAAACGAATAAAACTATTTATTACCTTTTTTCTGGCTACAGCTCCTTAATATGGGTTTAACAGAACGGAGCGTTTGGCAGATTTCAGTTCTGTTACCATGGCTTTTAAGGTAGGTTAGAGGTAAAAATACAACAAAAAAATATTAATTTTGATCTTACGTTTTATTTAAAACCCTGATCGTTGAAAAAATCGATTGTTTCCTTTGTTTTTATTTTTTGTATAGCTTCTTCTATCCATCAAGCACATTCGCAGAATATGGATAAGCCCATAGTTCCCGGAGCCGGACGCCCTATGCTTTACCAGCCTGCCATAAAAAACAAAAAAGTGGCTTTGGTGGCCAATCATACATCGGTTGTTGGGAATACTCATTTGGTGGATACTTTGCTGAGTCAAGGTGTTAAGGTGGTAAAAATATTTTGCCCTGAACATGGCTTTCGGGGCGACCAGGATGCAGGAGCAAATATCTTAAACGGTGTTGATCTCAAAACCGGGATTCCCGTAATCTCTTTGTATGGTAAAAAATTGAAACCATCAGCCGAAGATTTAAAAGACGTTGATGTTGTTATGTACGATTTGCAGGATGTGGGAGTGAGGTTTTACACGTATATCAGCACGCTTGCTTACGTGATGGAGGCTTGTGCACTTCATTTTGTTCCGCTATTCGTTCTGGACAGACCAAATCCAAATGGGTTTTATATCGATGGACCTGTGCTGGAAACGAAGTATAAATCATTTGTGGGGATGCATTCTATTCCTGTGGTTTATGGAATGACTGCCGGAGAGCTTGCCATGATGATTAATGAAGAAGGTTGGCTGCCGGGTAAAATAAAATGCGAAGGACTTGGAGTTATTCCATGTCAGAATTATACCCATAAATCTATTTATAAATTGCCGGTTAATCCTTCTCCCAATTTACAGAATATGAGTTCGGTTTACCTGTATCCATCACTTTGTCTTTTGGAAGGTACCTGCATCAGCGTTGGGCGCGGAACCGACTTTCCGTTTCAGGTATATGGGAATCCATCGTTAAAAGAAACAGGGTTTACTTTTACTCCACGAAGTATAAAAGGGGTTTCGAAAAATCCGCTGTATGAAGGTATACTTTGTTATGGAGTTGACTTACGAAATATAAACGAGCAAGAGCTGATAGCTAATCCGAAATTAAACTTGGATTACCTGTTGAATGCATATAAGCATTACAATGATAAAAAAACATTTTTCAACAAATTTTTCGAAAACCTTGCTGGTACCGCATCGTTACGGGCTCAAATTATTAATGGTGTAAGTGGCGAAAGTATCCGAAAGAGTTGGCAACCAGGGCTTGAGAAATTCAATATCATCCGCAAAAAATATTTATTATACGAAGATTTTTGAGACAACCTTTGCTCAATACCGGGTACTATTTAGAGCTTGTTGATTAAGTTTTAATCGCAAGGGCTAATGATTTTAACGTTCAAAATGACCTCGAAGAGGTCGAATGTTTATAGAAATCGATACAGGAAAAGAATATTCGACCCCAGCCGGGGTCGGACAATGTTGTATACTAGTATTTTTTCTATAAACATAAAATCCCTCTGGGATTTAATTACAAGATTTTCGTTGATATATGTGTAAAAATGTGTATTTAAATCAATAAAATCCACCTATATGATGTAATATAAATGTATAAGAATAATCAGCAAGTGCTATTTACAGCATAAATTTTAAAGAGATTTTGTAAGCAAAGTTTTTTGCTGGTGATGGGTAAGCATATGGCCCATAACGATAAAATACGCCAAAGCCATAACCCAGAAAAACCATCGAAAGTAACTTATCGACTAATATTCCTGATTCGTAATATCCCTTTTCGAGAGTTTTAAAATTGACGATTTGATGGTACTGAGGATTACTCAGCCTTCCAACCCCGATATTCGTTACCAGACTTATTTCGGGTCTGAAAGATGGTCGACTGAATAAAAGGCTTCCTAAATTCTGTTTTAGAAACAACGAAACAAATTCGTCTGAGAAAAACTCGTTAATCCTCATAGTTGCGAAGCTGTTTTCGGCTTCGATTCCA
Organism: Bacteroidales bacterium; assembly: GCA_025350365.1. GTDB lineage: Bacteria > Bacteroidota > Bacteroidia > Bacteroidales > JAAUTT01 > JAAUTT01. The sequence continues at coordinate 4,357 of JANXXY010000127.1, forward strand.
AATTGCTGGAAAGTACCAAGCGAATTATATAAATTACACAGAGGGATATTGCCAATGGCTTTTCCGGCAGTAATCTGGATTTGCGATTTACCTATTACTCGCATCAAAAAGCTTTTTGCGATTTTCAGTTCGTATTTCGAGTATTCAAAATCGCCATTTATCCATTTTATTCCCTGATGATAATTTAGCCATATCATTGGAAATGCGGTACCGAGAGAGATAAGTCGTCCGTTAGGCGTTTGAATAAACTTTTCGCGAAATCCCAACTTAAGGCTAATCCCGGCTTCGGTAAATCTGAAATTATTAGTTATTGCAGATGGGTCAGGGTTGTTTGGTGAAAAGGAATAGTCCTTAACGGTTTTCTGCTCCTGATTTAAAAAAAGGTTGAATCTGAGATGTGACAATGCCCTGAAACTAAATGCGAATTCTTTTTTACGAACATAATCCATTCGGTTGACATACAATTTTCGGAAAACTTCACTGGAATTCATTACATAGTCATCAAAGAACTCAATTCCACCTGTCTCCATAACATCATGAGAATAATTAAGGGTAAGTTTGGTGTTCGATTGCCAATTTGGGAATAGTTGCAGGAATGATCCGTATTTTAAGTCTTTATCATGAAAACCATAGGAGAAATAACCACCCAAAGAATAGAACGATCCTATCTTTTGATTAGTCGACAAGCCCAAACCAAGTTTGAAGCCCTCGTAATCATTAAAGCCCACCAGCCTTTTATAATCCAGATTAAAAACGCCCCAGGGAATATTTCCAGAAACGAAGGCATCAAAAAAATTTAGTTTCTGGTCGAAATCATGTGCACGTCCAAGGCTGTCTATCAAATAGTAAGTGGTTGAATCTCTTGTTGTCAAAGGCAATGGGCGATATGTATTCCATAAACTATCCGTTTTTTTGTATGCATCCTTTGAGGCATCTAGTACAATATTCGAGAATGAAACATCACGAAGGTCGGGATTGATTTTTATATCCGAAAGGTAACTTTTACCAATTCCAACCAGATAATATTTGTGTAGTCTGGTTTTAATTTTCGATTTTTTTAAAAGTAAATCCGTATTGAGTTGAGTTGGAAACCATTGGGAATGATCAATCAGCTCATATCGTTGCTGCACTCTTATGGCAAAGCGATTATCAGTGTGTACCGGACCGGCAATAACGTTTTGGATGGCATAACCATTAGTGTTTATGTACAATACACCCTGAAGGCCATCAAAATTACTACCTCGCCTTGGTTTGAAGGAGATTACATAAAGCGTATCCAGTGTTTCTGTTAGAAAAGTATCCTGTAAAAGAAAAAAATACTTTTTTGTACTGCCAGAACTGATAGGATTAAGGTAATTCTTTTCCAGTAATGTTACAAAAGTATTGTAAAATGAAAAGGATTGAAATTGAGTTGCCAACATGGTAAACGAAGGGTCGGAAAATCCGGAAACTTTTGAAGAAATAACCTTTTCATGGTTCTTGTCAGGATATTGAAATAAACGTTGACTAACTGACTCAATAATAAATAGATGTTGTTTGCCCAGCTTATTCTTCATTCGTATGTTTGATGGATCGGGAAGAATGGAATCCATATATACGGCTGCCTGAATGCGATTAAACATGGTGTCTTCCTGATAGGTAAAATGCATTTTGTTATAAGCTCTATATGAGAATGAATGCATCTTTTCAGGATTGTTCCTGTCGCGGTTATCTATTACCCTCTCGATAATCCGGTGAGCAGGGTTAGTTCTCGGATGCACAACAACCTCACCTAACTCAATATTTTTTCTTTGTATTGCTATCCGAAGATCCGATGTATTTAACGACGGTATAATAGAAATTGTTGTTAATTCATAGCCCACATAGCTGAATGTAAGATTTTGTATGGGTTCTTTAGATTCGATGATAAAAAAACCGTCGATATTTGATTGTACACCTTTTCGACCATTATCGAAGGATATATTAACAAAGGCCAATGTCTCGGAGGTCTCCTTGTCAGTAACTCTACCTTTAAAATGAAAAGTTTGTGCAAATGTCTGTTGCACAAAAAAAGCTATGGTAACGATAAAAATGTATCGGGTAATCATAAAAAAGCCCGGTTAAATTTGAATAACCGGGTTAAAAATAATAAAATAGAATTGATTATGCTTTAAGCATTTTTAAAAAACCAACTTCTTTTGGATCCAGGTACCTCCACATTCCACGGGAGAGGCCTTTTTTAGTTAGCCCTGCAAAATAAATACGATCGAGTTTTAATACTTTATAGCCCAAGTGTTCAAAGAGCCGGCGAATAATTCGGTTGCGGCCTGAATGAATTTCGATACCTACCAGCGAGCTATCATCTTCAAATACATAATTAATATTGTCAGCTTTTATAATACCATCATCGAGAGTAATGCCTTCCTTAATAGCCTGCAAATCTTCTGCTTTAACACTCTTTTCTAATTGTACCTGATATATTTTTCTATAATTGGAAGTAGGATGTGTAAGTTTTTTTGTCAACTCTCCGTCATTGGTTAACAATAGCACACCGGTGGTCATTCTATCCAGGCGACCTACCGGATAAATACGTTCTTTGCATGCACCCTGAACCAATTCCATTACTGTTCTTTTAGCATGGGGATCATCCACTGATGTTACATAGTCCTTTGGTTTATTTAACAGGAGATAAACCTTTCGCTCGGCTTGAAGTCTTTCAGCATTATATCGTACATCGTCGGTGGGTAATACCTTCGAACCTAACTGTGAAACGATCTGCCCGTTTACAGTAATTAAGCCAGCCTGAATGTAATCATCAGCTTCTCGCCGGGAGCATAAACCGGTATTAGCAATATATTTATTAAGACGTAACGGGGCATCTACCGGAATATCATTGAAATTGTATACCGGCTGTCGGGGTTTACTTGTAAGTTGACGTCCTGTCCCTTTTTGGAATGGCCTTCCTGAAGATGATCCTCCGTATGATGATTGGCTATCCCTGCCCGAACCTTGTCCGTAAGATTTTTTAAACACAGGCCTTTGATTGTCATCGGACGATTTTTTTACAAATGGTCTGGAATCTTTGTTGTAAGTATCGGAGGATCTTTTCACAAAAGGTCTCGGGCTTTGATCGCGTGAGTCAGACGATTTTTTTAC
>JANXXY010000168.1 GCA_025350365.1 Bacteroidales bacterium
CTAATTTGAAAACGCCCACTGCTGTTGCTGAGTATATTATTGATAAGGTGATAAATTTTGATGATTATCTGCATGAGCTAAATGATCGGGTTTTATCGATAACCACTAATCAGTTAACCAATTGGAAAGAAGAGACAACCCGAATTTCTCATACTATTATTTCTCTTGTTAAAATACATATAGGTTCCGAAAAACAACGCATAAAATCTCTTGGAGCGATCAGCAGTAATTCTCTCAAGGCATACGTGCAGCGTAACCGAAGGCATCTGAGCACCCTACCGGTGCGCATCAAATCTAATCTTCATCGTTTCTTTAGCCATGGTTTACTAAATATAAAGCAGACTCAGAAAAGTATGGAATTATTAGTAAAATCGTCAATAAAGGAGGAACAACAACGATTATATCAGATGGAAACGACCAATCATTTATTAGATCCATTGCACATCCTTAAGCGTGGTTATACACTTACATTTCGTGATGGGGTTTTAATTAAAACTTCATCTCAGGTAAAAATGGGCGATACCCTCACCAGCAAATGGTTTGATGGTATTATAGATAGTATTGTAGAACAGAAACAGGATAAATTATGATAAAAGGGAGTTTGATAAACCAACACGTTGTTAAATTTGAAAATTTGAAAATGAGAAAATTTGAAAATAATTGGCTAATAACTAGTTACGATTAATTTGATTTTTTTGAATTTGCACTCATTATCAGTACTTTAAAAAAACATAACGAAGTATTATTAAAGAGTACCATATCAATAAAAACATGGTGTATAAAGCTTTTACTATTAAACAAACTGAATTATCAATAATTGAATATGGTCTAAAAACTAAAGGTTATAAAACTGTAGATCATAAATATTTAAAAAATGAAATGCGAGCATGTTTTTTACAATGATTTAGTTGAGATTAGGAATTTACGACCTGAGAAATGGCCTGATATTGTTCCTGATTTTGAATTATATGTAAAGTCAGAATATTGTAATCCTATAAAAATAAAGGAACAGGATAAAATAGTGGGCATTGGAACTTCTATTTTATTTGATAAAACAAGCTGGATTGCGCATATAATAGTAGATAAGGCGTTTAGACAAAGGGGTATTGGGTCTCAGATTGTACACAATTTAATGGCAGATTTAAGCAACAATGCAATTGACACATGTTCACTTATAGCAACGGAATTAGGAAAACCTATTTATAAAAAGGCTGGATTTAGAGTTGTTACGGAATATACATTTTTAATTAGAGATAAACCCTGGCTAGATGGATTAGTTTCAATTAATGTAAAACCATATATAGAGAATTACCGTTTAAGGATTCTTGAACTTGATAAGCGAATATCCGGAGAGAATAGAGAGTGGCTTATAAGTTTATTTATAAGTAATTCCGTTGTATACATTAAAAATGATGTTGTGCAGGGCTTCTACCTTCCTGATTTTAAAGAAGGACTTATATTTGCCGATTCAGATGAGGCAGGATTGGAATTGATGAAGTATAAATATTCTAAGATTGATAAAGCTGTTTTGCCATCTGATAATATTGTCGGTGTGAATTATTTGAAGCACCACGGATTTGTTGAAGCCTCAGTAAAAGGTACAAGAATGATATATGGCAAGAATATTGATTGGAATCCAAAGAATATTTTTAGTCGAATTGGAGGCAACTTCGGTTAAAAAATACCAGGCTTCAACGTCGGCTAGCTGTAATGTAAAAAATGAAATTGACAGATTTATGAAAAAACTATTATTTGTAGTATTGACTGGATTTATTCAACTATCTGGATTTTCACAACCTAATTATAAAACGATTAAGATTTCAAATGATATTGAATTGATTAAGATTTCAGATAACGCATTTATACACGTTTCTTATTTTGAAACACAAACTTATGGACGTGTAGGTGCAAATGGTTTGATTTTCATCAACGGAAATAAGGCCTTTCTTTTTGATTCACCTTGGAATGATTCCTTAACTAGGGATTTGGTTTCCTGGATGACTGATTCAATGAAAATAGAGGTAGTTGGTTTTATTCCAACTCATTGGCATGATGACTGTATGGGAGGATTAGGATATTTGCAATTGCAAAAAATTGAATCATATGCCAATCAAATGACTATAGATATTGCTAAAGTAAAAGGATTACCAATTCCAAAACATGAATTTAAGGATTCATTACAATTACAACTTGGGGATAAATTAATTAAATGTTATTATTTAGGACCGGCTCATTCACTTGATAATATAGGTGTTTGGATTCCTTCAGAACAAATATTGTTTGCGGGTTGTATGGTTAAAAGTATAAACTCAAAGGATTTAGGAAATACAGTTGATGGAGATTTGATTGCTTATCCGAAAACAATAGATAAACTGATTATTAAGTTTCCAAATGCTAAAGTTGTTATCCCAGGACATGGGCAATTTGGTGGAGTAGATTTGATTAAACATACATGTGATTTGTCAAATAAATGATTAAAACACTATAGCAAACATGAAATATAGCCAAAACATTTTAGTGGTTGCGAAGCGCCTCTCCCGCATCAAGTTTTGTATCGGAGAATAGTGACATTCTCCGCAATCTCATTCTGGCCATATTGCCAGAGGTAAAAGGATTCTGATTAAATAAATACAAATTAAAAAGTTTACTATTTAGAATAACATCATGGAAAAGAAGAAACTTACTTATAAAGAAGCCGTATTAGAAATAGAAGAAATTCTCGAAAAACTCGAAAGTGAAGAATTAGATGTCGATGAGCTTGCTGAAAGGGTAAAGCGTGTTTCGCAATTATTAAAATTTTGTAAGGAAAAACTTACAAATACCGAGAAAGAAATTCAAGGTATTATAGAGGAAATGGAGAATTAGATGAATGATCTTTTAATACCGTACCTTTCATGTTTTTGTATTTTTTGGCAGAAGAGTGATAAACAAGCATAACAATATCATTACAAACCATGTCTAATTCGTTTCTGCATTGAAATTGTGTATTTCTATTCACGGGTAGACCCATTGGGTAAAAAGGCTCAATGCAACCTTGAAATTAATCTGCATTTGCAGAAAGTTACAACCTGATTAATCAGGTAAATCAAGAATGCAAGGTACAGTTTTTTTCTTTTTGTTTCTGGCTTGTCCCGGATTACTCGATGTATTTTTAAATATGCCCGGCACGGTAACATAAAAATATTTAAGTTTTGTACTAGAATCATATACACACAGTCACAGTCCCATAGGGACGACATTATGGTAGCATCAAAATTTAATGGTTTGGTTTTAAAAGCAACAAATTTGTTTTTATGGCAGATCTCGATGTTTTAATAACTTAAGGCTCATTTAATTTATCATATTTAAAGGTTTGGCATATGTTTTGTTTAATGTAAGATAAGATTATCACTCCGGAGTACGATAAGGTAGTAAAGTTCCAGGAATGCAAAAAGCGAAAGCCTGATGTAATCTAGCTCTAACTGGTTGAGTAACCACAACTCAACAAATACATTATAGATGCCACTCGTGTAATTTTCAAATCTTATTTGTATGAATACGAATAACTTTTTCCAAAACGGTGTAACATTTGACGACATAGTTTTTACAGGACGAAACCATGAATATGGAGCCTATTATTTAAGGAAAAAATACCATACCTATCTCCTGTTAGCCTTCTTTACAGCCTTTACATTTGTAGTCTCTGCGGTGTTGGGTCCCTATCTGTTATCTTCGAGAAATACGGTAAAGATCGGATTAACAAATAATGGACCGGTAATATTTGATCCGATTGCAGAACCTAAACCTCCACCACCACCGCCTTTGCCACCCAATCTAAAGATGAATGTGTTTGTGGTTCCTCCGGTAGTTGTAGATTCTGTTATGGATGATAATCTAATCAAAATAAATGATGAATTTATTGAAGAAAATAATTCGATTGCACCGCCAAGTGATCTGGTTGCAATTGCACCTCCAAAAGAGAAAGATTTTATTGACGATGATATTCCGGTCTTATTTTTGGAAGAACCCGCAACATTTGATGGTGGAAATTTGAATACCTTTCACAAATGGGTTTCTGAGCATATAAAATATCCTGATGAAGCTGTTCGTATTGGCTTGGAGGGCAGAGTTACTCTACAGTTTGTTGTTGGGAAGAAAGGGAAAGTTGAAGATGTCACTATCCTTCGGGGAGTGGATGTATTGCTTGATAAAGAAGCAACCCGTGTTCTGTTGAGTTCCCCTGCATGGAAACCAGGCAGACAAGGAGGAAGGGAGGTTAGGCAACAATTCTCACTTCCTTTGACATTTAAATTGCAAAAGTAATTTTTTATTCTGAAGCTTAAATTCTTGCTGGAAAGGGATCGGGAATACAAGCATGGAAACATGAAAATCGACGGTTAAGCTTTGTTAACCGTCGATTAATTGTTTGGATTTGCTGGTAGTATTAAATGATAACTTGATTTAATTTGGATACTTTCCTCGAAAGTTGTTTATTAACGGTTTCATAGTTAGTTATCGACTTTATTTCGTGTGCATATCCAAATAACATGGTTGCCGAACGATAGAATTCGCGGCTTATTTGTTTAATTTGGTGTTGGTTGGCAATTAACACTTGTATGGGGTCGATATCCATAATATTCATTATCCCCTCTGATTTTTTTAATAACTTCAGATTCTCGTCAATAATATATTTGAATGCTTCGTATGCCCGGGTGATACTGTTTAACCGATATCCAACTACGCCGATGATTTTCCCTGTGGTTAAATTTATTAACGGGCTGCCGGAGTTGCCTTGCTTAATTGATGCATCGAATTGAATGAATCGTTTTCCGTTTAGAGATTTAAAAAAGGAGGAAATAATACCGTTTTTTAAGCTTAGATTTTCCTGATCGATATGATATCCAATTATACCGATGGATTCTCCAATTTCAACTGAATGGTCAGTTTCAATAAACAAGGAGGGTATGTCGTTAATATCCAAATCTTCAATGTCAATCAGGGCATAACCTTCTTCTTCATACTCAGCAAGACGGTTAATTCGTTCCGTAAACTCCTCATATGTTAATTTAAGGTTATGCTTTAACGTAAATCCATCATCATTAACAAATTGAAAAATCACTTCATTGCACTTGGTTATTTTATAGATAAATTCGTCGGTGACAATAAATTTATTTACTTTAAATCCGGTTAATGATGTAATTTTAATACCATTATCGCTATAAAAATTAATTGAGCAAACAGCGCCATGAAAATTTTTCCACAATTTTTTATACATCGGTTGCTTTTTTATTCGTTTTCAGTTTTTTTATTGCCCGGTTTTTGACAAACACCATTCATGCATTAATACATAAAAAGACCAAAAAGTAACCCTCCCCGAATAAATATTTATTTTATTATTAATAAATAGATAATCAATGAAATATATTTTTACTGCCCGAATTTATAAATTAAATTTCAACCAAAATTGTATATTATGTTTGTTTATGAAAGTTTAAAACGCGCAAAAATAATTAATTTACTTTTTTTACGTATTTTAACTTAAGAATGTTTAACGGGTTGCCATTGAAACAACTGACATTTTTGGGATAAAAACGAACCACTTTATCGTAGAAAAGTGGAACAATCGGGGCTTCCTCAACAATTACTGAATTCATTTTCTGATAAAGCTTTATACGGTTTGTTTCCTGATTTTCAGAAACAGATGCCTCATAAAGCTTATCGAAATCTGCATTTTTGAAGTGACTGTAATTTGGTCCTTTTGGACTGAAATTTAAACTGTAAAAAAGCGACAGGTAATTCTCGGCATCGGGATAATCGGCAATCCATGAAGCCCGGAAGAATTGTACTTTCGAATTAGCTATCATATCCCTAAATGTGGCTCCGGTGCTTACTTCGATCTTTACATGAATGTTTATTTGTGCGAGGTCGTGCTGTATAAATTCACATAAATCGAGATAGTCTGCTGTGGTAAGCAGAGTAATATCGGGCAATCCTTCGCCATTGGGAAAGCCAGCGTCTGTAAGAAGCTTTGCCGAAAGCTCAGGATTATAAATATATCCCGTAAGGTCTTCGAAATATCCGGGTAATCCTTTAGGAATGATGCCCCAATAGGCAGGTGTACCAATATTGTTCCGAAGATATTTGAGCATTTTTGCCCGATCAAATCCATAGTTAATTGCTTTGCGAAGTTTTTTATTAAGTAGAGGATTGTCAGGCATTTTGGAAGGATCGATCATACACCCAAGATATTCAGTGTTTAAATAAGGAAGTACCGACATATTGAAACGAGGATGGTATTTTGGATTTAACTTACCGTTGCGGGTTAAAAGTTCGTTTCTATATGCAGTCTGTACACCCGACAAAAAATCGAGGTTGCCTTTTATGAATTCCAAAAACTCCGATTGCTTATCGTTGATAAAAGTTATGGACACGGCGTCAATGTAAGGTAAACGGTTACCTGAACTATCTTTTTGAAAATAGTTTGGATTCTTTATAAATACAAGCTTTTCTCCTTCGCGCCATGTTTTGAACAAAAACGGACCGGTGCCGATGGGATGACTGCGAAAATCGTTACTATAAAACTTAACTACTTCAGT
>JANXXY010000201.1 GCA_025350365.1 Bacteroidales bacterium
CTAATTGGTAAACAGCATCCTGCCAGTTGGTTCCAGCTCCTAAAATTGTTGGATCGAGAAACTCATTACGAGGTTCGCGAGCTGAAGTTTCGGAAGCAATTGAATTACTGAATTCTGCAAATTGTTGCAGATCCATAACTTTCAATCGTTTGGCTTGACGTTGCACACCATACATACCTTCATAACTAAATTTTGCTTCACCCGATTTACCCCTTTTAGTTGTTACAAGAATTACTCCGTTTGATGCACGAGAACCGTAAATAGCAGTTGATGAGGCATCTTTCAAAATTTCCATAGAAACAATGTCCGAAGGATTGATAGTTGAAAGAGGTGAAATAGTAGAAGTAGCGCCATTACCTAATGCATCACCTAAACCGAAACTTGATCCCGAGGTTCCACTTATTTGCACTGGTACACCGTCGATTACGTAAAGAGGTTCGGCATTGGCATTTATGGTACTTTGTCCACGTACCCGGATAGATACAGAAGAACCTGGCTGACCCGATGTTTGAACCGCAGTTACACCGGCAACGCGCCCTTGCAATGCCTGGTCAAGATTAGCTCCAATAGAGCCCTTTATTTTATCACTGGACAAGGATACAGATGCTCCAGAAAGGTCACTCTTTTTTGAGGTTCCATATCCAATCACAACCACCTCGTCTAATTTCTGGATATCGGGAACCAAACTTACATCAACTGTGGTGCGACCATTAATTTCAATGCGCTCCTTATTGTAACCGATAAATGAAAATGTTAAAACTGAATTTGCGTTTGGGATTTCAATGCTATATTTCCCTCGTGCATCAGTTATAGCGCCTATGGTAGAACCGTCAACTATAATATTAACTCCAGGCAACGTTTCATTTGATGTTGCGTCTGTAACTGTACCGGTAATCTTTATTTGCTGAACCGTCTGATAATGATTCGACGTAAGCACAATAAGTTTGTCCATCACCTGATAGGTAATAGTGGTACCTTCAAGCGCTTTGTTTAAAACAGAAGCTACTGTACCTTCCAACTCATCAACCGTTACATTTTTTCGAATGTCAACCTGATCAGTTTTATAGAATATCTTATAATCACTTTGGTTTTCAATTGCCTCAATAACATCAGCAAGTGTACCGTTCCTGAATTGAAGATTTAACCTGGCATTCTGCGAATAAACTCCTGCAGAAAGCTGAAGTGTGGCTAAAAGCATTAAAATTGAAGTCAGTTTCATAGCGAGCAGTAATTTACGCTTATAATTCTTTGAGAAAAGATTACACAGCGGTAGTTTTTTTTCCATATATTTGTATGTTTATTAATTAGAAATGGCTTATGCGTAATTCCTTATGACATAAGCGATAATTTTAGTTATTTACGATCGGAAAATGTTCCCGCATTTTCCGATTTTTTTGTTGTTATTGTATTTTTTTTATTTCCCCATAGGCAATCTACTTTTTATTAGGTAATAGGTTGGTTGTTATTTGTGTGTTATTATTATTTCGTTGTTATTTAATTTATACGTTATTGGAGTAGTAAGTTTAATTGCCTCCAGTACCTGGTAAATAGTTTCATTACGTACAAATTTGCCATTGTATCGTTCTATTCTTAGTTTTTTATCAGGAATTGAAATTTTAATATTAAACCACCGTTCCATTTTCACTGCCATATCTTCCAAAGGTTCATCCGAAAAAATCAGAAAATGATCTTTCCAGCTTGTTACGGCTTCCGTATTGATATGATTGATAAGGATAGGTTTGATGTTCTGATCAACTTTTAAATTAGTAGCAGACATGCGGGTGTTTCGCATAATAACTGCCATTTCACTTGGCTTTACCAGCGTTATTCTTTTTTTGCCAATTAAGTTTTCCACCTGAACAAGGCCCCTAACCACGGTGGTGCTCGTTTTTGAATCTCCCGGATAGCATTTTACATTAAAAGCCGTACCTAATACCCTCACTTTTACATCGGAGGTATTTACCACAAACGTTTTTCCATTTTGCTTAGTGACATCAAAATATGCTTCGCCTTGCAGAAATACTTCTCGTGATTTTTCACCAAAAAATGTTGGATATTTAAAACTACTTCCGGAATTTATCCATACATGCGTGCCGTCCGGTAAGATAATTTGAGATTTTTCACCAATGGGAACAATTACCTCGCAAAAGGTCGACTCAAATTTTATTTTTCCAATGGTAGATACCCAATTCCATAATACCGATAACCCAAAGGACAGAATAATAACAGCAGCTATTCTAAACCATACCGATTGCATCACATTTAATACATTACTCTTTTTTAAGTTTTCTGTCGACTCAATTTTGGAAAGTAATTTTGCCCATTCATTCGATTTATTCAGAGGAACATTCTTTTTTCTGCCAGAAAGCAAAATTTTCATCACTTCCGTAGCCTTGGTAAATGCTTCTTTTTTGTCTGGATGCAAATCTGCCCACCGCTCCCAATAAGCTGTAACGGATGGGTTTGTATTAGCTACAAACTCTCTGAATGTCTCATCGAGGATAAATTCTTCGAGATTTTTATATTGCAAATTTTTCATTGGTACACGGGGATTTATCACCCTTTTACATAATCACGGGTGAAAAGGATTTTTATACTCAGTTTATGGAAATTATTTTAGAAAATTTTTTCGAGGGTTAAGCTTACTTTTCCTGACATGATAAAAAAAACTTCGGCAAGCATAAAATCCCGCATCACTTCCATGCCCCTGTAAATGGTATTTCTAACCGATTGAACATTCGTCTCCATGATGATTGCAATAGTCTCAAATTCTAATTCTTCGAAATATCGTAAATAAATGGCTTCCCGTTGCCTGGAAGTCAATTCATTTAATGCTTTAATATTCATATATCTTTCAACTTCTTTTACTTTTCAGAGAGGAGAGTTTGTGTATAAAATACATAAAACATAGTTTCTTATTACATTATTCATTCTTTTCTTTTTGTTTCATCTATAATTCAAATAATTAATTTCATCATATGTATATGAAGCAGAAAATGAACAACAACAATCATCACCAGCACAGTTTTCTCTTCTTAATCATCATAACCATCATACCCACTCTAACCCTAATAACCTCCATCAACACCGAAGCATGAAATCAAGAAGTCCAAGTTTAGCATTAGAACTAGAAC
>JANXXY010000366.1 GCA_025350365.1 Bacteroidales bacterium
CAGAGTAAAAAACATTCCTGACCCAATTGCTAAAGTAGCCTTAAGAAAAGGTGGGGCTATTGACAAAAATATTTTACTTGCTCAAAGTATTGTTCAAGCCGATTTGGAATTTTTTGATTTTGATGCAAAGTTTACAGTTACCGAGTTTACCGTATCTGCCACGATACGTTCGTTTGTTCAAGATGAATCCGTAAAGTCAACCAACAGGATTTCTGAAAAACAAAAAAATATTATAAGAAATTTGAACAAAGGGGACAAAGTTTATTTTGATTATATTAAGGCAATTGGACCTGATGGGAAGCCAAGAGAATTAAATACAGTATCTTTTAAAATTCAATAACATAATATATTACGCCATGCGAACAATTTCAGTACTTACGATTGCCATTTGTGTAATAACCCTTTCATTTACAGGGCAAATACTTGCGCAGGACACAAAGGTTGAGGTATATGAAAAAATACATATTCCAAAGAAAAAACCTATCCCATACATTTTCACAAGGGAAGCAGATGTAATGTGGTCGAAAGTTATTTGGAGAATGATCGACTTACGTGAAAAGATGAATCTGCCATTATTTTATCCAATTCAACCTATTGGTGAACGGATGAGTTTTGTTTCATTGATTTTCTTTGGTATTGATAACGAAGGTTTACAGGTATATGCTCCCGGAGGTACTGACGAATTTAAAATTCCGATGTCAAAAGACGATCTGGATTCCAACATGGGAAAGGGAACTAAAACAACCAAAGTTCCTCAAGCCGATGGTACCGATAAAGATACTACCATTACTTTGGATCGAAAATTCGATGAGGTGAAGAAAATTCTTATCAAGGAAAAGTGGTTTTTTGACAAGAACTATTCAACCATGCAGGTTCGTATTTTGGGTCTTTGCCCTATTCGGGTTTATCCACGAGAGATTAAAGGGAATACTGATATTGCGGCTGCTGGTATTGATGACAATGCTGAAATGCTTCAAAAGCAAGTTTGTTGGGTGTATTATCCTGAAGCCAGAAATCTTTTTTCAAGTCACCCGGTGTTTAATAAATTTAATGATGCACAACAAGCTTCTTTTGACGATTTGTTTATGCAACGCAGGTTTAGTGGCTTTATTTATCAGGAAACAAATGTTTATGGTGATAGACAAATTAAAGAATATACTACCGGCATAGAAAACCTTTTGGAAGCGGAACGGATAAAAGAGACACTCTTTAATATAGAGCATGATCTTTGGGAATTTTAAAATATTAACAGATGACATAAAAAAAGGAGCAATGGAAATTGCTCCTTTTTTTATGCATTTTAGTACGGAATAATTGAAATGTTGGGGTTAATTTTTAATTACATAGGGATTGTTGATTAAATTGTAAATCTTAAGTAAGGGCTAAGATTTTAACGTACAAAATGACCTCAGAGAGGTCGAATGTTTATAGAAAGTGATACAGGAAAAGAATATTCGACCCCAGTCGGGGTCGGACAGCGTGGTTCACAAATATTATTCTATTCATTGATACATAAGTAAAGCATCCGTTCGGCTTAAGCTTTGCCTGAGTTGAATATATCCTAACAGGCTGAGCCTGATATTATATGGCCGACTTAGGCACAGCCTAAGCCGAACTTAATGATGACTTAGGCAAAGCTTAAGCCGAGCATAAAGAAGGCATAATTTTATTGACTTTCAAGACATATTCAATAGTTTAATTAATTACTAATGAATTAATTATTACCATTAGGATTTGAATAATTTAAATATGCGTGAAGATAACCCTGTTTTTGTTTTCTCAGATTCACCATAATAAACTTCATAACCATAGCCATAGCTATAACCATAGCCATATTTTTTCCCGTAACCGTAATTCTTGCTATAATCTACATCATTTACCAGGATCCCTATGTTTTTAATATCGCGCTTAAAATGTAAATCATCTACTAATTTTAGAACATCTTTGGAGGAATAATTTTGACGGACAACAAATATATTAGCATCTGAAAAACGCGTTAATAGAAGTGCATCGGTAACTATAGCCAAAGGAGGTGTATCCATTACAATAATATCGAAATCCTGTCGGGCTCTATTGATGAACTCTTCGATATATGAAGTTTCCAGCAATTCAGCAGGATTTGGAGGTATGGGACCGGAAGTGGATATAAATAGATTGGCCATATTTGTTGGGATAATAACTTCTTCGTATTTTGAACGACCTATTAAGTAAGTACTTAAGCCTATTGTGTTTTCCAGATTGAAAATTCTATGTATTTTAGGTTTTCGTAAATCCAGACTTAACAAAAGAGTTTTTCGGTTACTCTGAGCTATGATGCAAGCAAGATTTACAGCACAAAATGTTTTCCCTTCGCCACTTATGGTCGATGAGACACAAATTACTTTTTTGTCCTTGCTGCGCATCATGTACTGAAGGTTAGTTCGAAGTGCACGAAACGATTCGGCTAAAGCTGCCTTAGGATTGTCAGCCACTGGTATATCAGATAGCCTGTCATTGTGACCTATGGATCCTAAAATGGGCACTTTCGTAACCTTTTCAATGTCCTTAATATCTTGAATTTTATTGTTAAAGAACTCTAATAAAACCAAAATTACTATTGGGATAAGGATACCAATAACGATACCCATCGTTGTGTTTTTTGATGTTTGGGGTGATATCTGAACAGCATTTTCCGGCACTGCAGAATCAAGTACTTTATTATCAGCAATGTTCGATGCTTTTACTATGGCAGCATCAGCTCGTTTTTGAAGTAAAAAATTGTAGATCTGATCGTTCAATTTAAAATTTCGTTCAATATTTAGCAGTCTTCGCTGTGTAACCGGAAGTTGTAATATTTCCCTTTCAATTTGTGATAATTTTTTATCAATATCCGCATTAGCAATATCGGAATTACGAATATTTTCGTTAATATATTCACGAAGTGTGCTTAAGGCATTTTGTATTTTGGCGTTAATGGGAGCCAGGCTCGGATTTATTTGGTTGGCGCTAAGAGACATTACACTTCTCTCCGTAAACGCTTTAGCCAAATCGGCTATGTAATTGGCAATTAATGGATCGGAGATGCCTAATACGGATGGGGCAACTACCTCACGAAAATCTTTCTTCTTATTGATGTAATCCAACAAGTATTTATAATACTTTATTTGCATATCATAAGTGGCCTTCTGTTCCTGAATTTTTGAAATCCGGTCCATAATGGCGCTACTTTCGGTAGACACGTCTAATATTTTATTGTTTAGCCTGAAAGACTGTAACTTATCTTCAGCCTTACGAAGAGAATCAACTACTGTGGAGAGTTGATCATCAATAAAATTAATCGTATTAATTGAGGTTTGGTTCTTTTCCTCCAAGCCTGTGCGAATATAAACTTCTGTGAGTTTATTGATGTAATCAGTTTCCATTTGTGGCACCAAACCAACTGTGCTAAGAGTTAAAACGGAACCTCTTCTTTCATTATAAGTAATCCCCAGTTTGCCTCGGTACATATTGGCCATTCCATTGGGGTCGTTCATCGTAAAAAAATACTTTACAGAGCCCGGGGAAGTATATGTATTTGCATCTTTTAGAAAAAGGGTGAATTTGAAATTTGGATCCTGATAGGTATCTCCAAATCTCATTTCTTTGTTAATTTTATAAACCCCATCAATTTCCAGCAAATATTTGTCTTTCGACAGTATAGTCACATTTACAGGGTATCCTTTCAGGTTGGTGGAGGAGGAATCGGGAATGACGGTAAAGGGAGATGATTTGTATAGCATTGTTTTTCGCATCCTACCTACCG